>DASZZO010000024.1:0-2994 GCA_035544915.1 Gemmatimonadaceae bacterium
GCCGGACGCCGCGCTCCTCCGGTCGGGCGCCACCGCGCCCGCCGCCGATCCCGACGGCCTCGCGTTCGCCGCCACGCGGCTCAGGGCGGGCGCCAACGACTGCGGAGCCGGTGCCAACGGACTCGCGGCGCGCGCCGACCAACTCGGGGCGCGCACCAACGGACTCGGGGCGCCTTCCAACGGACTCGCGGCGCCTTCCAACGGACTCGGGGCGCATCGCAACGGGCTCGGGGCGCCTTCCAACGGACTCGCGGCGTATCGCAACGGCCTCAGGACGCCCCACGCCAGGCGCGATGCGTATTCAAAATTGGAAAGAAGAGGCGGACCCACCCCCGTGCTGATCCGCAGGGTCCGCGGCTCACAGGTTTCCGGCCCCTGGCTGATTGCGCTTCCCATGGCAGCGTCGGGCAAACCGGCCACTACTCTCGGTAGTCGCTCACGGTGATTGCACCAGTCCAGCTCGTTCTCACTACCACATCGGCACCACATCGGCAACGGGCCAGTGCCCCACTACCTGCTCATTATGTTACGAGGGATCCTGATGGCACGTTCTTTGCCATTTGTTCTCGGGCAGCGAGGCATCTTCTCCCAAATGAGGCAGGCTCGTGCCTACTACGCCCAATGCAGTTTCCCACTCGACGTTGCCGAGTGCCAATCCATCCGTCGTCTTCCGGACCGTGTCCGATGGCGCAGTCCTGCTGCACATGGGGCGGGAAATCTACTTCGGGCTCAATGCAGTAGGCGCGCTCGTCTGGAAGGCTCTTCCGGTCTGCTCCGACTTCGACGATCTCTGCGCAACGATCGGTCGCGACTATCCCGCCATTGATCCGCAGATGATTCGCACAGATGTCGCGGCCTTACTCGCCCAGCTCGAGGAAAACCAGCTCGTCCTGCCACCGGGTTAATCGACGTTTCTGAAGCGGCGACGATGGCGGACGATATAAATTGGGACGCGTTGTAATCGCATTGCGCCAGGAGCGGAGCTCTTACTCCCTGTTCCCCCCGCGCTCGAGTTGCCACATTCAAATGGTCATGCCGCTGCTTCCGCCAGAGGTTCGCCTCCTTCTGCTCGCGTCCGCTCCCAGAACGGAGCACCGCGAAAGCGAACTAATCGCGCTGGCCAAGTCTCCATTGAACTGGGCAGGTGTGGTCAGGCTCGCGGCGCGCGAGCAGCTGCTGCCGGTCCTCTGGAGCGCGCTCCGTGCGCACGTCGATCTGATCCCTCCAGAAACCATCGCCACTCTGCAGCGCCAGTCATCAGTGACCGAGTTCCGGATGGGGATGACTGAAAGCGTTCTCGGCCAGGTGGTCGAAAGACTCGCCTGCGAGGACATTCGCGTGATGCTTCTCAAGGGCGCCGCTCTTGCAACCACCATCTACCCCTCGTTTGCGGCCCGCCCCATGGGCGATCTCGACATGCTGGTCGCGCCAGACCAGACTGAGCGCGCGTGGGCGTGCATGCGTGAGGCAGGATGGAAGCCCGAACTACCGGGAGGCCGCGAGTTCCACGAGTCCCATCAGCACCTCCCCGGACTCCTGGATCCTGGGGGCTTCGGTATCGTGCTTGAGATTCACCGCTCAGTCCTTCCACCTCGAGGCCCATTCGTTCTGAATGAGGACGAGATCTGGCGCGACGCACGGACAGTGCGCGTTAGGGCGACTGATGCGTTCGTGCCCTCCGATGAACATCAGTTGCTGCATCTCTGCCTCCACTTCGCCTGGTCGCACGCGCTGATGGAGGGCGTTGGCCGAACGCTTCGCGACGTCGCGACAATGTTGTGGGCCCGTGAGATCAACTGGCCGCCATTTATTGAGCTGATGACGCGGGCGAAAGGCGGAACGTGCGCATACTGGACCTTGGCAATGAGTCACACGCTTGCAAGCGCCCCAGTGCCCGACAGCGTGCTCGATGCGCTGAGGCCGCGCCAGCCACAGGCAGTGACTCGTGCGTTGCTCCGCGCCTACGTCGTATCTGGGCTCGTCCGGTCGTGTCCATCGATGCGCCTCGCCCGACTGCTCTGGAGCGCTGGCATCCGCCCCGCGGCCTCCGGACACGGCGACGCTCGCCCCTGGGATGACACGGCACAGTTCATGTCGGCCTTTCATCGCGGCACCGAACTGAGCGTCAGCGCCCGGCTCAGGCAGCATGCAACGCGGCTTCCGGACTGGCTTCAGTTTGCCGAAGCGCTCGGCTTGCCGCGCCGCGTTATTTGACGCGCTAGAGCCCGTACTCCTTCAGCTTACGGGCCAGTGTGTTGCGATGAATGCCGAGTATCTCAGCGGCCTCGCCATGCGCGCCCGCCGTGTGAGCCAGGACGCGCGCGATGTGTTTCGCCTCGCTCTCAGCCAAGGTGTCGAGTGTATCGCCGGTGGCGGCGGTCGAGCTGGCTTCAGCGGCCCTCGCAACCTTGGTACGCAGCTCGTCCGGCAGGTGCTCAACACGCAACGTGTCTTCGGTAGCGATGACCACGGCGCGCTCAATCACGTTGCGCAACTCGCGCACATTGCCCTTCCACGGATGAGCGCGAAGCACGTCGAGTGCACGATCGGAAATCGAGTGAATCGACTTGCCATAGCGCGGGCCGAACTGCTGTACGAAGTGCGCGGCGAGCAGTAGCAGATCATCGCCGCGCTCAGATAACCGCGGCAGATTGATCGTCACGACTGCAAGGCGGTAGTAGAGATCCTCCCGGAACCTGCCCTGCGCTATCTCCGACCGCAGGTCACGGTTCGTCGCCGCTACAACGCGCACGTCAACCGGAATGACTTCTCCTCCACCCACACGCTCGATTTCGCGCTCCTGCACCGCGCGCAGAATCTTGGCCTGCAGCGGCAGGCTCATGTCCGCTACTTCGTCCAGAAAGAGCGTCCCTCCCGTCGCGAGTTCGAATCGGCCGGCTCGCCGCGCCATTGCCCCTGTGAAGGCGCCCTTCTCGTGTCCAAATAGCTCGCTTTCGAGCAAGTTCTCCGGAATGGCAGCGCAGTTGACCGCGA
>DASZZO010000025.1:0-28096 GCA_035544915.1 Gemmatimonadaceae bacterium
AGTTCCTGTATTTCGGCGGCGGCCTGAAGCTGGGCGCGACCGGACCCACGCTCGCGATTCTCTATTCGATCATTCCGTGGATCGGCGTCATGGCCGCCGGCTATGCGTTCGGCCCGATCATGCTGCTGGATGCAGCGCGGCGCCGCAGGATCTGCTTCGCCCTCGGAGGCGGTGCGATCGCCGCGTTCGCCATTCTCAGGGGCTTTGACCTGTATGGCGACCCGCGCCCGTGGAGCCGCGTGACCGCGCTGCCCGCGCAAAGCGGAAGCGCTCGCGCGCCGGCCGGAGCTGCCGGGAGTACGGCGTCGGGCGGCGCGGCGGGGCGCGGTGGAGGAGGCGCGCCGGGCGCCGCGGCGCCGGCGCAAGTCGCCCCACAGGCACGTTCTCAGGCGACCCGACCGCCTGCGTTCCTCCGATTCCTCAACACGAACAAGTATCCGGCGTCGTTGTTGTTCCTGCTCATGACGCTGGGCCCGATGCTCTTTGCATTGCCGTTACTGGAGGGCGCGCGCGGGGCGCTCGCGAGCGCCCTCGCGGTGTTCGGACGGGTACCCTTCTTCTACTATCTGCTGCACATCCCATTGATCCACGCAGCAGCACTGGTCGTGTCCGCCCTTCGCGAGGGGAGCGTGAACCCGTGGCTTTTCGCGAATCATCCGATGGCCAACCCACCGCCGCCGGAGGGCTACACATGGAATCTCTGGCTGCTCTACGCCGTCTTCGTCGTGGTCGTGGCCGTTCTCTATGTGCCGTGCCGCTGGTTCGCGCGGCTCAAGGCAGCGCGCCGCGACAGGTGGCTGAGCTACCTGTGATGGTTGCCCGTGCCGTGGCGGCGCTGCTGCTGGCGGGAGAGGCGGTGTGGCCGCAACCCGCCAAGCCCGCCACGGCATCGCTGAGCGCCGCGGATCGATCCAGCCTCATGGCCGCCCGCGACGCGGTGTGGCGCGCGTGGTTTGCGGGCGACACGGTGCAACTGCGGCGCCTCCTGCCCGCGAGGACGCTTGCCTTGGAGAGCGGCGACTCCGTGTGGCAAACGCGGCGCGAGCAGATCGTCGCGGCGGCCGCCGACTACCATGCTCGCGGTGGCCGCCTGGTGGAGCTCACATTTCCGCGCGTGGAGATCCAGGTGCTCGGCGACGTCGTGGTGCTCTACTCGACCTTCCGGATGGACACTGAGCGGTCCGGAAAGCGCTCCGTCGCGCGCGGGACGGCCGTAGAGGTATTCCAGCGCGAGGGAAGAGTCTGGCTGAATCCTTCGTGGTACCTCGACTTCAGCCCGTAGCGACAGCGCGGGCCTTCCTTCCAACCATTTTCCGACGAGGAACACCATGCTGAGCTTTCACGTCCCGCTGATCGCCGGTTGCGCCCTGTCGTTCGCGGAAGCCGGGCTTGCGCAGCCCGCAGCCGGTGATGCCGCGACCGCGGCGCGAAAGAGTTTCGGCGAGGTGAGCGGCTGGGTGACGAAGGCCGCCGACCTCGTACCCGCAGAGAAGTACTCGTTTCGCCCGGTGCAGACGGTGCGGACGGTGCGGACGTTCGGTGAGGTGGTCGGTCACGTTGCGGACGCCTACAACTACTACTGCGGGCTCGCGGCCGGCCGCGAGGTGAAGTGGTCGGACGCGATCGAGAAAGGACTTACAGACAAGGCGACGCTGGTGCCGAAGCTCAAGCAGGCGCTCGACGGATGTGTCGAGGCATATGCCGCGTCGGGCAAGATCGGTCCGCTCATCGACAACGTCGCTCACACCAGCCTGCACTACGGCAACATCATCACCTATATGCGCATGCTCGGGATGGTGCCGCCGTCCAGCTGAGGCCTGGAACAGGCGTTAGCCGAGCAGTGTTCGATGGTGAGCGACGAACTCAGCGAGGCTTTCGTGCCTGAAGTCCGGCACAACGGGCTGACGCGGCGGGGGCGTCGCGCCCCAACCCGGAGCATTGGCCCGCCGATCGATCCAGTTGGTCGCGAGATTGAGCCGCTTGGCGGGCGCCACATCGTGAAACAGGCTCTGGGCAGTGTGCAGGACGCCGCCCGCCTGCACACCGCGCTTCGCCAGTGACGCCAACAGGTACTCGAAGTTTCGAAGGTCGGGCTTGTAGCTGCCGACCTCCTCCGCCGTGATTACCAGCTCGAACTCAATCCCGAGTTTCTTGACTGTCGTGCTGGCCGATTGAACGTCGACATTTGAGAGCGCGGCCAGCCGATAGTGACGCTGAAGGTACGTCAACGCCGCGGCGGTGTCCGGAAAAGGCGGCCAGCTCACCACCGAAGCGCCGAACTCACGCGCCTCGGCGTCCGTGCAGTCCACACGCCAATCCGCAGCCATGCGCCGGAGGACGTTCTCGAGCACCCTGGGGTAGCGCAGTTCGGGGTCGCGCGACTCTATATCGGTTTCGTGCGCGGCGAACCTGGCGAGCACTGCGTCGCGACTCCGAGCGAGCGAGTGCCGCGCGAGCCACGGCGCCAGCGCGGCCGCGATTCCCGTCTCCCAGTCGATGAGAGTTCCGAAGCAGTCGAATGAAACGACTTCGAAGTCGTTCAGGGCGCGAGTCACAGGACCAACGCTCACCATGGACGCGGGAGCCAGGAGGGGACGGACCTCATTTTACAACTCTCGCACATCAAGGTGGTCGTTTGAGCCGCATCTCTGCAAACCCCTGTCAACTCCGCGCTGTCAGCTATGCAGGACCATCCGCCAGGAGGCTATGGATGCCGGACCACGGGCGCGCGTCTGCTATCGGAAGGTCGTGGATAGACGTGATGGGCAGTATCGGAGCTGAAGTTCCCTTCGCCGTGCGCAGTCTCGCGCGCACTCCCGCAATTTCGCTCTCCGCGGTGATCTGTCTTGCACTCGGCATCGGCGCGACCACAGCGATCTCGAGCGCGATCAACCGGGCGCTGGTCCAATCGCTTCCGTTCCGAGCCCCGGAGCAGCTGGTCGCCGTGTTTCGCACGACGCCACAGTCGGGCCCCTTGGGCGCCTGGCCGTCGTCGGTGCCGAACTATCTCGACCTGGCAAAGGGAACTCGTCGCCTCGCGTCTCTTGCTGCGATTTCCCAGGGCACAGCGCTCGTGGACTTGGCGGGGAACACGGCGCGGGCGTCACAGCTGTACGTCACGGGAAATCTCTTCTCACTTCTCGGTGCGGACGCAGAGCGCGGCCGGTTGATCGGCCCGCGGGACGACCAGCTCGATCAACCTGAGATCGCCGTGTTGAGCCATGAGTTCTGGCGTGGTGCCCTCGGCGCGGATGAGTCAATCGTCGGCAGGCAACTCACGATCGACGGGCGGAGCACGACGATCGTGGGCATCGCGCCGCGCGATTTCCGGGTGCCCGTCGGCCCTCAGACGCTCAAGGCCGACGTGTGGACACCGATCCGGTTCAGGCCGGAGCAGCTGGTGCAGCGTCGGAGCAACTTTCTGCAGCTGGTCGGCCGGCTGGCGGATGGCGCGACGGCCGAGACGGCACAGAGCGAACTTCGTGGGCTGTTCGATGGGCTCGTCGCGACGTTTCCAGAGCTGCGGGGCGAGAGCGTGCGCGTCGGTTCGCTGCATCCGGAGAGCGTGCAGTCCATTCGCACGCCGCTCCTCCTGCTCTTCGGCGCGGTGATCATGGTGCTGCTGATCGCGGCCATTAATGTGGCCGCACTGATGCTCGCGCGGTGGGTACAGCGCAGACGCGAGATGGCGGTGCGCACGGCGCTCGGGGCGACCCGGTGGGACGCGATGCGGCCGCCTCTCACGGAGAGCCTGCTCATCACGGGAATCGGCGCAGTGCTCGGACTCGCCTTGGCCGTGGCGCTCGTGCGCACCATCGGCGCGCTGGCCGCCGCGCGGATGCCGCAACTCGCCGGGCTCACGGTGGATCTGCGCGTGATCACGTTTGCGCTCGCGCTTGCGCTCGTGGTTGCCTTCAGCTGCGCCATGCCTGCGTGGCGCGCCGGGACCGTCGATCCGCAGGACGCATTGCGTGCCGGCCGGGGGGCCGGAACTGTGAGGGCCCATCACCGGGCGCTGCGCGCGCTCGTCGTCGTCGAGATCGGGCTCTCACTGCCGCTGCTCATTGGGGCCGGGCTCGTGCTCAAGGGGTTCGCGAGCCTGCTGAGAAGGGATCCCGGATTCGAGACGTCGCATGTGCTGACCCTGAACGTGAACACGGTCGCGACGCGCTACCCCAACCAGACGTCCGTTCAGCGCTTTCTGGAGCCGGCGCTCGAAGCGATTCGGGCGATTCCGGGTGTGGAAAGCGCGGCGGCGATCAACCTGACGCCGTACGTCAACTGGGGCAACAACTGGAACGTGCGGTACGAGGGACAGCTTGCGGGCGATCCGACCCGACTGCCGCTCGTCGAGAACCGCACGGTCACGGCCGAGCTTTTCGCCGTAACGAAGCAGCGCCTGCTGGCGGGGCGACTGCTCGAGCAGTCCGATGACGCGCGCCCGGGGCAGCCCGCGGTGGTCGTCGTGAACAAGGCACTTGTCGAGCGCGACCTGAAGGGCGAGAAACCGGTGGGGAAGCGGTTCTATATCGCGGATACCGTTTTCGGGACTATCGTCGGCGTGGTGAGCGACATTCGCAATGTCGGCCCGGTCGCCGCGCCCGCGCCGGAGATGTACTGGACGTATCGTCAGAGTGGAGCCGGCTCGTCGGGCTTCCCGTTTATGATCCGCACCAGGGGCACCGACCCGCTCGCTGTCGTTCCCGACGTGCGGGCGGCGATTCGGCGCGTCGATGCGTCGGCTGCGATCACGCGGGTGAGTCCCATGAACGCGGTCATCGCCGCGAGTCTCGGACAGCCGCGTTTCTATTTCATCCTGCTCGGAACGTTCGCATGTGTGGCCGTCGCGCTCGCCCTCGCGGGGCTGTACGGCGTGCTCAGCTACGCCGTGGCGCAGCGCACGCGAGAACTGGGGATCAGGTCTGCGCTCGGCAGCTCTGGCGCGGGGCTCATGCGACTCGTCACGGCCGATGGAATGCGCCTGGTGCTGGTCGGCCTCGTGCTTGGCCTCGCCGGCGGGTTCGCTGTGACGCGGCTCATGAGGTTCATGCTGTACGGTGTGAGCCCGCTCGACGGCGCCGCGTGGGGCGTGGCGGCGCTACTTATGGGCGCAGCGGGACTGGTGGCGACCATACTCCCGGCGATCCGCGCCACGCGCGTGGACCCGATGATCGCGATGCGGGCGGAATGAAGCGGGGCCATCATTCGACGAGATTCCTCATCGGAGCCGGCGCGATCGAAAGATCGAGCCGCATGGCCGTCGCGCTGGCGGGGCAGGCTCCCCGGAATTCTTCCGACTCCTGTACGGCGTCCGGCACCGCCGCCCGCGGGATCCGCGCGAAACCAAGAGTCGCGAAGAACGTCTCCGCCGTCTCGGTGAGCAGCACAAGGGTCGTGATCCCGGCTGCACGAGCAGCTACGATGCATTCATTCACGAGTGCGGCGCCGATCCCGATACCGCGGAGCGGCGCGCTGACGGCGACGGAGCGGAGAAGCGCTGCGGAGCCGTAGCGTTCGAGACCGGCGCACCCGACGATCGCTGAGTTCTCCGCGACGACGAAATCCGCCAGGTGCGCCTCGACGCCGTCGAGTGGCAGGCCAGTCGCGGTCAGCAGCTCCGCGACGGCACGCCAATCATCCGGTGTTGCCCGCCGAAATCGCGTCAACGACGTACTCCTAGGCCAGAGTTTGGTGATGCGAGCACGCTGGCGCCCACGATGTGCCCGAGTCGCCACAACGACAAGGTGAGCGGACTGCCCTCGGACGGTTCTCGCACAGGCGCGGCATTCAGAGCGACGCCGTTCACTGCATCGAAGCCACCGCACGCTGACGCTCCAGCGCCGCTGGCTGAGATCCGGTTGCGCTCCGCGGAGGAGTGCTCATGATGCAGGCATGCCAATACTCTCTCGTACCCTCGCCGTGTCGATCGGGTCGCTGGCGATCATCGCCATGGCGCCGGCTCCCAGTCTCGACCTGCGCCCAGCACGTCCCGCCCCGGAAGCCTCCGTTCACGACTTCGACTTCATGCTCGGCTCGTGGACGTTCATCGCGGAGTCCAAGAATCCGAGCTGGCCGCCGCGCTTCAACGGCTATTGGACGGGTGTCCGGAGTGGGCACGGTACCATCATCGAAGACGACTACCGCCTCGTCAATGATTCAGGGAAGGTGGTCACGTGGCGGGGCCACGCGTATCAGCCTGACGAGACGATCTTCATCGGCGTGACGTACCGGGCGTTCGACCCCCTGACGAAGCGCTGGACGACCGCCTTCGTGCAACCGCCCGCGGCCGGATGGGCTCTCGGAACGGCCTGGCGGGAAGGGGACGCGATGTGGGAGGCGCCCTCCGACAGCGCGAGGAGTTCGCGTGCGCACTTCTACAATATCGAAGCGAACCACTTTTCGTGGAGCCTCGAGGTGTCGAAGGACGGAGGCAAGACGTGGGTGGCCGACTTCCTTCGTGTCGACGCGAGGAGGGTCGGAGGGGCGGCGGACTCGCGCACACCGCCTAGCTACTAACTGCTCGTTGCCTGTAGCCCTGCGACCAGCGCCGAAACGAGCAACGGGGCCGATGGGTCTCAGGGCTGACGCACCCACTGTTGCCAGGCCGCTCGCGCCACGCGGCGACTAGCGTTGGCTTGTTCCGACCGTCAATGGCGCCTTCATAAAATCGTAGGCGCTGTTGGACGTGCGCTGCAGGATGCCGGGTGGAAAGCGCGACCCCGCGTCCAGCCGCCGGCGCTGCATCGTCAGGCCAAACTCGCCGACTTCCCGGAACAACCGCGCTGGGCTCCGGTCGAACCATGGATTGCCGAATGGCTCACAGGCCTGGAGGCCCCTCGCCATCCAGTACTCGTCCGACCCGTCGTCCCGCGACTCCGCGTGGTCCAGGATTGCGCCGCGATCGATCCTCATGTCCGTCCAGAACGGAGGTATGGTCACTGCCTGCTTGTGCAGTGTATCGAGACGCAAGGGACGCGAGACGAAGAAACCCTGCCCAGCTCCATAGAAGCGAAGGCCGTGCCCGACGAGGTCCCGACACTCGGTACAGTGTCGGATCATCTGCGGCACCGCGGGGTTGCTCGCCTTGGCGGGGCCCGGTGTCTCGAAGTCGGCGTGGCTGAGGTCAGGTCCCCGCGGATCGAACTTCGTGTGGTCGATCGCGTCCTCGGCGACCACCACCGAGCGGCCGGGCGCGACCGGATAGTCAGTACCGCTGCCTGGAAACTCCCAGTAATCTCGGGCCCAGACGCCGGCGGAGTCGAGAGTCCAGCGCGCGGTGTCGTGGCAGCCGTAGACCGCTGGTACCGAGACCTGCGGAATCTCGTACATCCCGATTGCGAGGTGATCGAGGTAGACGGGCTGGTCGGAATTGTTGTAGAGCTTCAGGAAGTAAGCGTACTCGTAGGGGCATAGCGTACAGCCGATGTCGGCGAGATTCTGGATTTCGCTGATCACGATGGAGCCGCGGCGAACAGCCCCGATGCGGGCGACAACGGTGTCGCCCCGTGCCGCGATCTTGACGGTGTCGATGCCCACGAACCCGAGAAGGTCGTCGTCCCGCGCGAGGTGGGTGCGTTCATCGCCGGCGAGCCAGCGCGTTGCCTGAATCACGTACGTTCCTGCGGCAAGAGCCGGCAGGGCGACAGCGCCACGCTCGTCCGATTTGAACCGCTGTACGGTGGAATCGTTTGTACGCGTGACGAGGAGGTCGGCACTCCGGATGCCCGGGGCCCAGCCCAGCGCCGCCAAGGAGGCGGACTCGTTGGCCCACGGCACGAGTCGCACCGCGCTGGGCCCCGAACGCGGGTTGGGTCCGGGCGTGGAACTCGTGACGTCGCGCGAGCAACTCGCAAGCGACGCGCACGCCACGAGGGCGAGCGCCAGTACCGACGTCGAGCCGCGTGTTCTGCCATGATGTCGCACCATTGGCGCTTATGGGTTGTGCTTGGGGGGCGGCGGGGCGATTCGCTTCTTGCCCGATGGCGTGCCGCTCCCCTCGGCGTGTCCGTACTCGTGATGGAACTGCACCGACGCGACGCCTTGGGTGCCGCGATCGTCTGTCGCAGTCACGATCAGCGTGTATTCGCCGGTCGCCAGCAGTTTGGTCACGATAATTCCGTACCAGATCGGGAATTTCACCTGCTTGCTGCCGATCATCTCAGGCGGCTCCACAAAAACGAGCGATGTCTGGTAGGGTACGTTCGGCGACTCGGCGAGCGACGCCCCGACGTTCGAGAGCGGACGACTCGACGCGACGACGCAGGTCACGAGCAGCGTATCGACCACCACCTGCACGCTGTTGGGGCTCCCGATCGAAACTACAACGCCTTCGACCACAGTAATAGTCGCACTTGCGCTTTTCCCGTCTGCGGTCACAGAGATGGTCGCCGTCCCGAGTGCGATGGCTGCGACCAATCCAGAGTCAGAGACTGTGGCGACGCCGGGCGTGCTTGAAGTCCAGATCGTGCGCCGGTGGGGCAACGGATTTCCGGCGGCGTCCATGAGAGTGACGGTGAGTTGAAGTGCGTGGCCGACTCGGATGGTTGCTGTCGGCGGGCTCACCGTCACGCTCGCCACCGGCACGACGATTGGGGTCACCGTGATGGCCGCTGAGATGAGGAACCCTTCGCAGGTTGCTCTGATCGTGGTGACGCCGGCTGCAACGGCTGCCACCAGTCCGTTCGGCGATACGGTGGCCACTGACGTGTCCGAGCTGGTCCAGGCGATGACACGGCCCGTGAGGGCGTTACCATTCGTGTCCAGCGGCGTGAGCGTCAGCTGCAACGTTCGGCCGATGTCGAGGGTAGCGGAGGCAGGTGTGAGGGAGACGCGAGCGACCGGGATCGGGATCACGGTTAGGGGCGCGCCGCTCTGAATCCCGCTCACGCTGGCGATGACATAGGCGAGCCCGGGCCGCACCGCAGTGACGCCGCCGCTCGCGGTCACCGTGGCCACGTCCGCTTGCCCCGACGCCCACGTCGGAGTGCCGATGCTGACGGCGGCGCCGTTCTGGTCGAATCCGGCTGCGCTCGCGCGCGCCGCCTGGCCGACTTGGAGGGTATCTTGCGAAAGCGTTACCACCAGTCTCGCGAGGAACGCCTCCTGTGCCGCGGGCGTTGTTGGGGAGCCGCCGTGGCAAGCAACGGCGTACGGAGCGAAGGCGGCAAGCGCCGCAGCCCAGATCAACCCGGGGAGGCGAGGAAGCCGGGAGCCAGCTGGGCCATGCACCGCTGTGCGCGCGAAAATGGGGATCGTCAATGGATGCGTGTAATCTCCGTTTTCCCTCGCGGAGACGGCACCGTCAAGCGAGCACCCTAATGTTCGAGCTTTGCAAGAATGCGATCTCGGCGCCGAACCCCTGTCTGCCAGCGATCACCCGCCGACAATGAATGCGTATGTGAACAGGCTCGCTGGCTCCAAAGAGCACACGTGCCACGTCGGGCAACAGTTGCAGTTGTAGGGGGTTGAGAATCGCCGGCGCGCGCGAGCGCGCTAAGGTGCAGTCTGTCTCTTGGCACTTGTTACCTGCGTGGCATGCCAGCGAGTGCGGAGCGAAGCCCCTCAGGGAGTGGTTGATCCGAGATCGCTGCCGCGACGTCGCCAGCCAGCGGTAACCAGCCGAGCCCGGCGTTGCTGTGCAGGATCACGAAATCGCGCCCGCCGCGCAGTTCAATTATGTCCGTCTCGAAGCCAATTGACTGTCCGCCGGCGTACATCGCCCAATCGCCCTGCGGGTAGTGCTTGCTCAGCTCCTCGGGGCTCAGGATGCGCCCGGACCTGAGGGCGCGGATCCAGGCAGCGAGGTCTCGTGCCGTCGACATCATGCCGCCCGAGCCCATGACCACCCAGCTCCCTTCGGGCCAGAGCTCCGGCGCGCCGAACCTGGCCGAGCGCGCATGAGAGATTCGCACGTGTTTCCAACGCTCCTCTCCCCAGAAACCGGTGGATGTCAGGCCCGCCGGCTGAATCAGCTCATCCCGCACGTATTGCTCGAACGGGTGCCCCGACGCCGCTTCGACGACTGCAGCCAATAGCGTGTAACCCGAGTTGGAGTATTGGCGGCGCTCGCCTGGCGGGAACAACAGCGGCTGCGCGGCGATTCGCTGGAGAGCCTCCGCCCGCGACATCCGTTGGAGATCGGCCGGCACGGTGTCCCCATCGCGCTCATGGTATTCATGTAAGCCCGACCGCATGTCGATCAACTGGGCGAGCGTAATTACTCGCTTGTCCGCGGGCAAGGCCGGCACGTATTTGCCTACGGAATCGGCAGTCGACAGTTTGTGCTGCTGCTCGAGCTTGAGAACGGCGGCGCGTGTGAACTGCTTCGTGATCGACGCAATCGCCATGACAGTTGTGCTATCGAAAGACACGGTATCGCCCGGGTAGGGCGATCCAAGCGACTGCTGCAGGACGGTCTTTCCGTCGCGTACTGCCAGGACGTACCCGGAGAACCCGCGGGTCGTCGCCTCCTGCAACCGCGATCGGGCGTCCGCAACGGATTTTTCCTGAGCGCTCGCAATGAAGGAGTGTGCCGTGCTCAGCACGAGGATCGTCAGCGCTCGGAGCGCGGTGTGGCGTTTGGCGGCGAAGCAGCCGTTCGAGCGGTATTGGATCGTCATGTGCCTAGCCCATCAGGATTTGAAGACTCTTCACCCGATGAGGCGCTGGCTCCTCGACGGTCACGTCGATCGTGATATCCGGTCCCCGATCGCTGTGCGCACGAAGCACTATATGCAAGGGCGACGACTCTTCGATGGCTATCGGAACCAGCTTTCCAAGGTCGGCTCTGAAGCGATCGTGGTTCTGCATGCGCTGTTCCACGGTTCGGTCGGACGGCACGAGCGAGTCCCGAAAGAACGCCTGCAACAAGCCGCGGTCAGCGTCATTGAACGCACGAAGGTAGCTTTGCGCGCGGAGACCGGCGGGCGTCGCCGGTAGCTCGACACGACTCTCCGCCGTGGTGCCTCCGGCCGGCTGGCGGATCGGTCCACTCGTCGTGTCGATTGCGAGAGCCCCTCGCTGCGGCCCGCCCGCAGGGCGCCCCGCCATCTGCAGGCCGAGTACTGACGTGAGCTGCTCACTCAGCTTGCGTGCGTCGAGCGCGGTGGAATTCGACGCCAGAAGCAAATCGATGCGCGCGCCGGGCGCTCGGTTGTACAGGAAAAAGCTGGTCAAGTCACTACCCACCATGAATCGAGGTTCTTCAGGGCGGAAGCGCAAATCGCGCACGGCCTCACTGAAGAGCTTCGCGCCGAACAGCGCCTGGTAAAAGCGATACATGTCGGAGACCGTCGACAGCATCCCGCCATTGCCGCGCAGGTTCCAGTACGGGCCGTCTTTCAGGTACCCGTGCGACAACTTGGTCCCCATGTCGACGTCCCCATTGTAACCGTGCGCAATGCGAGCCGGATCGAAGCCTGGCAAGAGGTAGCCCGTCTCCCTGAGCCCGATGGGTCGAAGCAGGTTGTCGCGGACGTACTCGTCGTAGCGTTGGCCGGAAACGGTTTCGATGATGGCAGCCAGGAGGCTGAACCCGACGTTCGAGTACTTCTGATCCTGGCCGGGCGCAAACAGGAGCGGGACAGCAAGCGCGTGGCGGATCTCCTCTTCACGCGTCACGGGGTCGAAGTCCTCGCCGAGGTGCTGTGGGAAGCCCGCCCGATGCATCATCAATTGCCAGATGGTGATCTCCTTCTTGTCGTCGGGCACGTCGGGGAAATACTTCGCGATCGGGTCGTCCTTTCCTAGCTTGCCGCGATCGATGAGTTGCAGGATCGCGCTCATCGTGAAGTCCTTCGTGTTCGATCCAATCTGAATCACGGAACGCGCCGTCATGTGAACGTGCCTCGCTCGATCTGCGAATCCGTAACCTTTCTTGAGCAGCAGTTCTCCATTCCTCGCCACAAGAACGACACCCGAGAAGCCGGCGCGATCGGCGGCGCGCATCACCGAGTCCATGCGCATGCCAAGCGGCGTCCGAACGATTGCGTCGGCCGTATCCTGCCCGACCTGCGGGAACGCTCCCGTCCACGCTACAAAGGCCATCGGGACAATCGAGGAAAGGATCATCATCGGCTCCGGTAGGGGGAAGGTCATCGCTATGTCCAACACCCGTTGGACACTCGCCGGTGTCAATAGGATTTCCCAGCCCGCCGCCGGGAGTTCCCGATGGAAACCCTCCCGTCCCGGCTGGTGTCCAACGATCGTTGCCGCTCGCCAGCAACCATCCGCCAACGGCCATGCCCGAATACGGTGACCTGACTGACCTTCAGCTCATGATCCTGAGCGTTCTCTGGTCCGAGCGCGAGGCGACGATCGGTGCCATCCACGATCGTCTCGCGGCGCGAGGGCCGGTCTCGCGAAAGACGGTTGCGACGATTCTGTCCAGACTGGAGCGGCGGCGACTCGTTGCCCGTCACGTGGAAGGTCGCGAGGGCGTCTATCGCGCCCGGGTCGCGAAACGGGCAGTGCTTCGCTCGCGGGCAGCGAAGTTCCTGGGTGCCCTGTTTCCGCCTCACGGGCACCTGGCGGGGGCCCGGGCGCTGGACCCGAGCGAGGTCGATCCGGGCGACGTCGACAGACTCGTCGCGATGCTTCGACAGCTCCAGCGCGAAGTGAAGGACGCCAAGTGACAGCACCAACGCCTCTTGCCGCGGCTGGCGCGGTGCTGGTTACCTATGGAGTGCACAGCGGACTCGCGTGCGCGCTCGCGTGGGCCGCCTGCCGGCGCCTCGAGCGACCGCAGGACCGCGAGTTACTATGGAAGGCCGCTCTCGTGGCGCCAATCCTCTCGTCGGCCATGGCCATCCTGCGCGGCTCAATGCGCGGCGACCTCGTCGACCTCGGTCGCGTATTGCGAGGCGTGATGCCGCTTCCGCTGCCCGGTCGCCAAATGATGGTCCACGTCCTCAACGATGGACACGGGAGCAGTGTAGTGCGCCAAGTCAGCGACCCCGTGGGAAATGGAGGCATGGCGATTGCCGCCGCCGTCGCGCTCATTTGCGTTCTGGGCGCGATCGTCAGATTCGCACGCGCACGACATTCATTAGAACGAGCGCTCAGGAGCCGACAGTCCACCGGCGGGTTGGAGACGCAAGATGGACGGCGCGTCCGCTTTTCCGTCGCCGCGGGCATTCAGTCACCTGTCGCGTTGGGCAGCGCGGAGATCTGCCTACCGACCGCTGTCATGCGGGAGTTCGACGCCGAGCACCGGCGATGCCTGATCGCGCACGAAGCGGCACACTTGCAGCGGCGAGATCCGCTCTGGCTCTGCGCAACGGAATTGATCGCCGCTCTGACTGCGTTCCAGCCACTGGCGCCGGTCGTGCAGCGCGCCCTGCGTTGGGATTGCGAACTCATCTGCGACGAAGCGGCGGTTCGTGACACACGCGACCGTGCGACTTTGATCGCCGCACTCGCGCTCCTTGCAGTGCCGTTCGATCCGCGGGCGCGGTTTTCGGGGCTGGCCTCCGCCTACGACGGATCACCGCTCGCGGCGCGCGCACAACGAATCGCGCGGCTGACTCCCGAAACGAACCGCGCCACGCGGCGTCACGTCGCCTTCGCCGCCGCGGTCGCGCTCACGCTTGGCCTCTGTGCGTTACCAGCCGTCGTCGCCGCCGTTCCAGATCAGCAGCCGCTACCCGGTCGATGGAAGGATCCTGGTGCTGCTGCCCTGCACGCTCGAACGCTCACGCTGGACACCATCGTCGTCAGCAGCGGCCGGCAGCCGAGGCAACCCTAGCGCTACCGCGCATGTCCAACGATTGTCGGAGTTCCACGAATCATTCACCTGGAGGATTGACCCGTGCTCGGAGACGTCAGGTCGCTGATTCTGCGGTCTCTCGGAAGGGCCGCTGCCGCCACGCTGCTCCTGTCAGGGACGCTGCTCGGCCAAACGGTCGCCAAGACATCGCACCCTAAAGTGTGCGCCAAAGGCGTCGTGGTCTATCACAATCGCTCTGAGGTTCCAACACCCCACGACACGGTGAGCGTCCCGCCCGCTGACCACCCGGTGCGGGTGACCAGTCCAGAGGAAGCGGAGGCGGCGGAACTGGCCATGCGCGGTCGCGCTGGCTCAGTGGGAGCAACCGGCGTTCTGGTAACCGAGGAGCGGGAGGACGACGGGTCCGGGGTGGTGCGCATGCGGAGGAGCGTCCAGGGCCTGTACGTGCCTTCCGATAGCGCGCGCGTGCAACGGGCTTGCGCGCCATGAACCACTGCCGTGACCTCCTCTGCCGACCGTGAGACAGGTCCTACGGCGCGAGTCACCGGAACGTGCGAGATTTGCAAGAGCGAGATCTGACCTGCCTCGCGGGTGGCCCGCGGCCTAGTTTGCGTCGCAGCGATGGAACACCCATGACTCGCGCGCTCGTCGGCGTACTCGTCGCTTGTGCCTCGGCGGCGGCAAGCGCGCAGCCCCCCGTGAGCGTCGACGTCTCGCGCGGCGTCATAGCTGACTCGATCCACGCGGCGATCGTCCGACGCCTGGCCGAAGGCTTTGGCGGTGCGATTATCGTCGAGAAAGATGGCATCGCCATTCTCAAGGCCGGGTATGGCTGGGCGAATCGAGAGCACCGCGTTCCGTTCACGACCTCGACGATCGCGCAAGTCGGATCGCTTACCAAGCAGTTTACAGCCGCTGCCATCGTCGATTTGGCGCTCAAAGGGAAGATCAGTCTGTCCGATTCGCTTGCACTGCGGATTCCCGACGTTCCCGGAGCCTCGGCCGACATCACCATCCAGCAGCTGCTCACGCACACGGCTGGGCTCCCCGATGGCTGCGCAACGGACTTCAGCCGGCTCAGTGCCAATGAGCTGATCACGCGCTGTCTCGCGCGCGTCCATCTCCCGGCGGGCCGAGAGTTCTCGTACTCGAATGAGGGTTACAGCGTTGCGGCTGCGTTGCTCGAACGCGTCTCGGGGCAATCGCTCGAGGGCTACCAGTCGGCGCGATTCTTCAGTCCGCTCGGAATGTCGCGTTCGGGGTACTTCTTCAGTGAGATGCTGCACGGCAGCCTCGCTTCAGGCTACGCGAGCGCGGGCGTTTCCGCGCCAATATCTGAACGACTCGCCACGCTGCGCCCGGATTTCTGGAATCTCAAAGGCAATGGCGGAATGCAGGCGTCGGCCGAGGACATGTACCGGTGGTACGGCTTCCTCCGTCGCGGGCGGGCGACAGGGGACTCGCTGGCTCTTGCGCTGACGACGCCGCACGCGCGCAGGGACAGCACGGTGTCGTACGGTTTCGGCTGGTTCTTGCGCTTGGGTGCTGACGGCGCCGTCGAGCAGATCAGCCACACGGGGTCGGACGGGGTGTTCTTTGCCGCGTTTGTGTGGCGCCCGCGTGACAAGACCTTCTTCTATCTGGTATCCAATAACGGTGAGAAGACAGGGGCGGAGCTAGCAAGCGCTGTCCTCGCACACCTTCGGACTACACGATAGGCCGGGAATGAAAAGACCTGCATTTCGACGGACACTCTGCTGCGTGGCGGTCGCTACGCTGGCCGCTGCCAGCTGCCCGAAGTCGCAAGGCTCGAACGGAGCCCTCGCGATCACGCATGTCGTTCTGTTCGACGGGACTGGCGCTCCTCCCGCTCGCGACATGACCGTCGTCATCAGTGGTGAGCGCGTTGTGTCGGTCGGCCCGAGCGCTGTGACCGCAGTGCCCGCGGCGGCTCGCGTCGTCGACGGCTCCGGAGAATTCCTCATCCCGGGGCTCTGGGACATGCACACGCACGTCGTCCTCGCCGGCGACGATGCCCTCGCTCTGCTGGTTGCCAACGGCGTCACCGGGGTACGAGACATGGGCGGTGACGCAGCCACCCTTCGCCGCTGGCGCAGCGAGATCGCGGCCGGAAGCCGCGTCGGACCGGAGTTGGTGTTCACGAGTCCGGTGCTCGAAAGCGCCACGTGGCTGCGTCGGATACTGCAGATCCATCTCCCGGGTTTCGAGTTCCCGAACCCGGACCAGATGCTCAACCCGCACCTTGGCGTTGCGTTGGCGGATGACGCGGAGAGCGCGGTCGACTCGGTCCTGGCAGCAGGGAGCGCGTTCGTGAAGTTCCGCACGATCGAGTCCAGAGCGGCGTACTTTGCGATCGCGCGCGCCAGTCGCACCAAGGGAGTGGCGTTCGTGGGTCATTCGCCGACGCCATCCGTGACTTGGGCCGAGGCGTCCGACTCCGGTCAGAAAAGCATCGAGCATACGGACTTTCGCTCGCATCTGGACGGCTTGGATCAGAGCGCCCGCTCGGGGCTTTATGCAAAGCTCGCGACGAATGGCACCTGGCTCACACCGACGCTCGTTAGCGGAATCGTCTCAACGGCCTCGACCGACGTGCTCGGCGCACGGTTGGCCGAAGAAGTCAGTACCGGGCGAAGGAGTGCTGTTGACGGCCTTCACTACTTGAATCACCGCATGCTCGAGTCCTTTCGGCGTGACTTGTTCATCCAGCGAGCGAGCGCCGAAGGAGACAGTGCATCCCGGCAACAGCAGTGGACAGGTACTATCCGCCACTTGCGCGAGATGCACCTCGCCGGTGTTCCGATGCTCACTGGAACGGATCTCGGCGCGCTCTGGGTGTTTCCTGGAGCCAGCCTCCATGACGAGCTGAGCATGTTTGTCCACGACGTCGGGTTCACGCCACGGGAAGTATTGGAAACGGCCACGCGCAAAGCGGCCACCTTTGTCGGCGAGGGCCCGCAAGCGGGAACGATCGAGCCCGGGAAGCGCGCGGACTGTGTGCTCCTGTCCGCCGACCCCCTCGCGTCAATCGAGAATACGAGACAGATCGCGGCTGTGGTTGCCCGCGGCAGGCTGCTCGAGCGGCACGACCTGGATACGCTGCTCGCCGCGGTGCGCGCGCGAGCGCGCGGGAGGACAACGGGCCGGGGATGATGCGCGTGCGGGGAAGCGTTCTACGGCGCGAAGGAGTAGAGCGTACCGTCGAGTCCGCCGATGATCACGGACCCATTGGCGATGGTCGGTGAGGCGACAAAACCATTGAGGAACGAGCCCGGCCATTCAGCCATCGGCCACCGCCAGGCAATCTTCCCGCTGGCGCGGTCGAGAGCCACGAGGCTTCCCAAGTGCCGCATCTGATACGGGCTTGCTCCCGCCGCACCGATGATGACGAGTGAATCGGTGACTGCCGGTGTCCCCCAGGCCCAACCATAGACGTCGGTACGCCAAATCACGCGGCCGTCGTCCGCGTCGATGTAGCTGACGCGCCGGAGGTCGGAGGAGCCGATGTAGAATCGTCCCGCCGCCGGCACGGCTTCCGATTCCACCGAAGATCCCCAGAAGAGCATGCGCCACTTCGTCTCACCGGTCAGCGGGTTCAATGCCTGAAGCACGCCGCCCCGATTGCCCGTTATCAGCGCAGTGCCCACGATCGCTGGCGAACTGGTGACCCTCGCGCGCGTATCCTTCTGCCAGAGTTTCTCTCCCGTCCCGCGATCGATCGCATACACGAAGTGATCCCAGCTCCCAAAGATCACGCGCGGGCCGTCGATGACGGCGTTGGCGCGAATCCGGTCGCCAGTCTGGAAACGCCACTCGCGCCTGCCATGCGCGGCGTTCACGGCGTGGAAGCTTCCGTCGCCAGCTCCTATATATAGAATGCCGCCCGCGAGCACCGGGCGCGGCGACCTGTAATCGAAGTCGAAATCGCTGATCACCGCATGAGGCAGGATGCGCGTCGCACCTGCATCGCCGAGGTCGTAACTCCACAGCTCCTTCCCTGTGTTGCGCTCGAGTTTGTACAGCTTCCCGTTGTCGCACGCGAAGAACACCGCGTCCTCGGTCGCGAGCGGCTCGCCGAACATCGGGCGCCCGGCTGGGAACGCCCAGGCAACGGTGCCATCCGCGAGACTCACCGCGTAGAAGACGCCCGCCGTGGTGCCGACATAGGCGATCCCGCCCCGCGCGGCGGCGGTCGCGTAGATGGCGCCGCCAAGCTTCACTTGCCACTTGGGGCCGCGGCCGGCGGGAAACGCCGGAACCGGCACCTCGGCCGGCAGCGACGCGACGCGACCGAGGGAAATCGGCAGCTTGGTGGGAAAATAGGTGCCCTCGAGCCGACCGTTCGTGAAAACGAACGAAAGTGACGGAAACGGTTCGTTGTTGACGAAGCGGCCGCTGTCCCGCTGCACCGTGCCTGGCAACTCGAGGCCGTAGAAGTTGGCGACGGGGTTGTAAAGGTAGGCCTTGATGTCTCCCTTTGCGTTTCGCCTGAACTCGAAACCAAGTTCGACCCTGTCCTGCGGTAGTCCAGCGACGCCGTACCACTTGCCCACGATGGAATCGTCGACGGGCGACTGAGCGCGGAGGGGCGCAACTGCCAGCGCCAGGAGAGCGGCAGCAGTGCGCACCGTCATGGGGTGCCTCTCGTCCGTCACGGCTCCCTCAGTGGTTCGAGGTCGAACTGGCCGATCCCGTGCGGCGATTCGGGCTCGAGGGTCATGGTGAAGCGCACTCGCTGGTCGCCTTTGGTCTTCAGTATCAAAACGACCTTTCGCTCATCGCTCCGAATCACCTCAGAAATGGCGGCGGGGCTCAGGCGGTCATGGAATGCCTGATAGCGCTTTAGCCGCTCCGACATGGGCGGCCCGTCGGCGAGCTCGCCCGGGTTCAGGTTTGCCCGGAGAAACGCTTCGACTTGAGCGTCGGTCCCCGAGTTGACCGCACTGACCCAGCCGATCGCGCGCTTGCCGGCGAGCGACTTGGCGAGTGCGGCGGTGTCCGACTGCGCCGGGAGTGACGCCCCACGAAGGAGGGACACGCCCAGTACGATCAAAGAGACGAGACTCCTCACTGGTGACACCTCCTCCTGAGATTGTCGACAGTGCCATTGCGCCAATTGCGGCAGCCAGTGCGACTCAGTCCGGTGCGCCGAGCCATCCGCGAACCGAGCGTCCGATGCGCATTGCTGACGGTGGATCGAGATTCGAGAGCACGATCAAGTCGTAGCCGCCCGGAAGCGCTCCCTCGACGAGGGCGTTGACCCCAGGTGCTCCCCCCGGCGCACCCACGCCACTCGGCGGCGCGCCGGCAATGCGATGGGCGCGGATCGCCTCGAGAAAGTGGAGCAAGTCCTGCGCGGTAGAATACCCGCCGCCGGCGGCGCTGCCTCGTCCGGGGAGCATGTCGGAGTTGCGGCGGAGGGGTGCGTCGGGAGGCGGGTTGTCCTCACCTCCGCGCGTGTAGCCAAGCGCGGTATTGGGAGGGAGCGAGTCGACCGCAAAGTGCGCGGTGCGCGTCATCCCGCCGGGCTCGTAGATGTGGCGACGCACGTAGTCGTAGTAGTCCTCGCCCGACACTCGCTCGATGACGAGGCCGAGCACCACGTAGCCCGGGTTCGAGTAACGCTGCTGCGTCCCCGGGTCGAACTGCAGAGGTTGGTGCACGAAGAGAGGAACGAACTCGCGGTTGTGCCGGAGATCGAGGCGCTTCCCGCCGGCCGGAGTGCCAAAGATGTCTCCGCCAATACCCGACTTCATGTTGATGATCTGGCGGATGGTGACGCGACGCGCGACGTCCTGATTGGAATAATCCGGGAGGTAGCGTGCAAGCGTGGAGTCGAGATCGATCTTGCCGGCCTCCGCGAGCTGCCGCACGGCTGTTGCCGTGAAAAGCTTGTTGATCGAGCCGAGGTTGAACGCGGTTTCGATGTTATTGGGACGCCGCGCTTCGCGGTCGGCCATGCCGTATGCGTGCTGGAAGACCGGCTTGCCGGCCCTCGAGACGGCGACGACGCCAGAAAATTGATCGAGGCGGCTCAGGCTGTCGAGCGACGCAGCGAGCCGTCGCACCAGCTCCTGTTCGGAAATCGGGGCTTTGGCCGGTTCCTGGGCGGCGGCGATGGCCGATAGCAGGGCACACGCGACCGTGAAGAAAGGTGAGCGGGTCATGGTCATTGGAACCGAGCCGCGTCCTGGAGGGTTTACGCCTGCTCGAGGACCCCATGTGTGAGAATTGTCAAATCTCGACGCGGTGCGTTACCCGGCTCAGCGCGCGGACCTTCGGTCTAGCCTGAGTCCTTAGCACCCAGCTTCGCCAGTTCGTCGAGAGGCCGCGAATACCCTGGCGTTCGTCGGGCGGAACGTCGAAAACTCTCGATCGCGCGCGCGGTGTCACCGGCGGCGAGATACGAGCGGCCCAGGTAGAACGGCGCTGTTGCGAGCCACCGGCGATCCGAACTCGGCGGTTCGCGAAGGTGTGCTTCGCTCGCTGGGACACACGGGAGCGCTGCGCGCGCTCCCAGTACTCGAAGCCGCGTCGCGCGATAGCGTGAAGATCGTTCGACAGGCGGCCGTGTGGTCACTAGGGCAGCTCCGCAGCCCGACATCGGTGGGTGTGCTCCTCTCGGCAACACACGATGGAGACGAGCACGTGCGGGTTGAGGCGACTTGGGCTTTGGGGATGACGAGGGACCCGACCGTGCTCGCGAGACTCGATTCACTGACGAGGGACACGAGCGAGGCCGCTCGCGTAGCTGCCTTGTGCGCGATCGGGTGGCTTGGCGGCGCCGTTGATGTGAAGTTCTTGTCGGATTCGAGTGAGCCAGTACGAGAGGCGGCGCGATGGGCTCGCACGCAAGGTTCCCGGCCGCCGCGGGCATCATCTGGAACTCAGCCGAAACGTACCGGATTCGCGAGGGCGGCGACGGTGCGTTAGAAGCGCTCGGCGGGGTCGCCTTCACCACGTTCGTCGAAATCGGATCCTCTCCAGTCGGTGGCTGACCCACCCTCTTTGGCCGACGCCTTCGCCGCAAAGCGATTCGCGCCATGCGCGGACCGGGTTTGCGCAGGACCGGCTTACCTCCCGTGACCCGCCCTCCCTTGACAGAACACTGAACAGTGTTCACTGTTATGAACAATGCACACATCGAGAGCAGTTGCCCGAAGGCAGGAACAGCGGGAGGAGCTGAAGGCCGAGATGCGCGAGGCGGCCCGCGCGATCTTCGTGCGCGACGGCTTCCAGAGCCTGTCCATGCGCAAGCTCGCTGCGGAGATCGGCTATTCCGCAGCGGCCATCTACCTCTACTTTCCCAGCAAGGAACACCTCTTTCACAGCCTCGTCGAGGAGAGCTTCTCGCGGCTCAGCGATTCCCTCGCGGGGCTCGCCGATGAGCCGAGCACCAGTCCCGTCGAGCGACTCAAGCGCGGGGGAAGACTGTACGTGCGCTGGGGTTGCATGCACCCCAACGACTACCAGATCGCGTTTCTGCTGCCCGTTCCCCTTTCGGGACCGTACAAGACGCACCAGGCGTTTCAGACGCTGCGCCTGCTGGTCGTCGCGTGTCTCCCTGCTGCCGGAGCACGGGACAAGCGCGCCGAGACGGCGACGCAGTCTATCTGGGCGGCCCTTCACGGGATCACGTCGCTGCTCATTCAGCGACCCTCGTTTCCGTGGAGGACGAAAGAGTCCGTCATTCAGCAGGTGATCGACAGCGCGGTTGACGGGGCCGTGACCCGCTCAAGCAGGCGCGGAACTCACGGTGGACGCAATGGCCGAGCGCGCTGAACCGACGCGGGACGTGAGTCCGCGCGGAGTCGCGACGAACAGCCGGATGGCGTTCTTGCGATCCGCGTGGGTGTTCGTCGCCGCGGCCGCTCTTCTTCCGTTCGCCAACGGCGTCAACAGCATTGCGCTCGCCGCGTTCCTGGCGCCGCTTCTGCTGCTGCGATTCACGCGCGCCCAGCGACCGGTCGCGGGCCTTCTCGCGACCTTCGTTCTGCAATCGGTCGCGTTCGCAATCCAGTTCCGGGGCATGATTCCGGTACCGGGTGTAGTCCTCGCCCCCATCGTCATGTTCTACGCCGGCGCTCTCACCGTTCCGTATGTTGCGGACCGGCTGATCGCGCCTCGGCTGGGCGGGTGGCGCTCCACGCTGGTCTTTCCGTGCGCCTGGGCCTCGGTCGATTACCTGGTCTCGTTCATTCCGTATGGGAGCTGGGGGTCGGCGGCGTACGCGCTGTACGGAAATCTCCCGCTCCTCCAGCTGCTCGCCGTGACGGGCCTGTGGGGCGTCACCTTCCTGATCGGCTGGTTCGCGGCGGCGGGCAACCGGGTGTGGGAGCTCGCGGAGCGCCCGGCGGCCGCGCTCCGCGCTTGCGCGGTTTCGTTCGGAGTGGTAGCGCTGGTCGCGTTCGCCGGCAGCATAAGACTCGCGTTCTTTCCGCCGCTTGCTCCGACCGTGCGTGTCGCCTCGCTCTCGCGCATGGACTTGAAGTTGCATCCGGACTCCGCCGTCGGCGCGCGCTTTTTCAGCCAGCAGCCGCTCGCTCCGGAGGAGATCGACACGATCCGGTCCCGCGCCACCGTGATATCCGATGACCTGCTCGCGCGCGCTGAACGGGAGGCCAGGTCCGGCGCGCGCGTCGTTTTCTGGGGCGAGGTCAACGCTCCGGTGCTCGCGGAGGATGAGCCGGAACTGATCCGGCGCGCCGGCGAGGTCGCCAGGCGATCCGGTGTCTACCTCGGAATGTCGCTCGCTGAATGGCACATGAAGTCCAAGCCGCCCCTCGGGAACAAACTCGTCCTCATCTCGCCCGACGGCACGGTCGCCTGGGAGTACTTCAAGGCGCATCCGGTGCCAAGTGGTGAGGCCGCGATGTCGATCACTCGCGACGGCAAGCTGCGCTCTCTCGATACCCCTTTTGGCCGCCTGACGTCCGTCATCTGCTTCGATGCCGATTTTCCGCGGCTCCTCGCGCAGGCGGGAGACTTACGCGCCGACATCGTGCTCGATCCGTCAAACGACTGGAAGGCGATCGATCCATGGCACACACAGATGGCGAGCTTCCGCGCGATCGAACAGGGCGTAAACCTCGTACGCCACGCAAGCTTGGGACTTTCCGCGGCCTTTGATTATCAAGGGCACGTACTCGCGTCGATGGATCACTACCTGGCCACCGATCGAGTGATGGTCAGTCAGGTTCCGACGCGGGGAGTCCGCACTCTCTACTCGATTCTTGGTGACTGGTTCGCCTGGGCGTCGCTTGCCGCCGTTGCGGCACTTGCCGCACTTGCAAGGAGGCATCAGCCGTGATCGGCTTCGCGGCACGCCGCCCCCTCACGTTCTCGGCCGTCGTGGTTTTCGTGCCGGTCGTGGCCCTCGGCTTCATTCATCCGGCGCTCGGCGGGCTCAGCCTCTCGGAGCCAGTCAATCGCTTGATCGCCGAAGCGGCATTCTGCGGTTACGTCATCCTGCTCCTCTCGCATCTGCGCTGGCGGCGCGAAGCAGGCTTCACAAGGCCTCCCGTGACGCGCCGGCTCGTTGCCTATCTCCCGTTGCTCGTGTTGCCTGCGCTCGTCGTGGCCGGCAGCGGCATGAAGGCGGCGAGCCCGGGACGTGTCGGCGAATTCGTTCTCTTCACCCTCATGGTCGGATTCGCGGAGGAGGGCCTCATTCGCGGGATCGTCCTCCGCGCACTATTGCCCGGCGGTGCGATGCGGGCGGCGGTCCTGTCCTCGCTCATCTTTGGCGCGGGGCACGTCGCAAATATCATCCAAGGAGCCTCGCCTGCGGCGACTGCCGTCCAGGTAGTCGTCGCCACGCTACTCGGAATCGGATTCGCCGGGACACGTATATACGCGGGCACCATCTGGCCGGCGATCGTGGCTCACGCCCTTATCGACCTCGCCGACGCCGCGACCCGCGGATTCGCACTGCTGCCGCCGCAACCGATGACAGTGACAAGCGCTGTAGTCCCGATTGTCCTCACCGGTACCTACGCGGTCTATGGCTGGTGGCTCTTGCGCCGGACCGCCACCGCGGACGGCCACCATTCAAACAACACGAGCCCACCAACGAAACGTCGGCTCAGTTCAAGCGAAGGGCTTTGAGAGGATCGATGCGCGCGGCTTTCATCGCCGGAATCGCACTCGCCATCAGGGCGACGACAGCGAGCGTCAGGATGACGCCGCCGAGGACGACGGGATCATCCGGAGCAACACCATAGAGGAGCGAGGTCAGCAGTCGTGTCGTCAGCAGGGTAATCAAGAGCCCGATGGCGAGGCCGAACGCCGTGATCAGGGCGGCGTGGCCGGCGACGAGACGGACAACGTCCGCTGTTCTCGCGCCAAGGGCGATGCGGACACCGATCTCCCTAGTGCGCTGCGCAACCGAGTAGGAGATGACTCCATAAACGCCGACCAGTGCGAGCGTCACCGCGAGCGCCCCGAAGACGAGGCCGAATCCCGCGGCGAGACGTACGAAGAGCAACGCCTGGCCACTCCGCAGATGCGTCTCCATGGTTCGAACGTCGAAGAGGGGGATCCGGGGATCGAGTTCGGCAAAGACCGCGCGTGCTGGCGGGATGGCGCCGAGCGGATCTGTGGAAGTGTGTATGAACAGCGTCATGTCCGACCGATATGATTGCGTGTAGGGCAGGAAGAAATACGGCATCGCGGTCTCACCGATAAAGCGATCCTGCGTCTCGCCGACGACGCCAATGACCTCGATCGCGCGACCGGACCGGTCGCCCACGCGAAAACGCTTTCCGAGGGGAACCTCCCCGGGCCAGGATGCACGAGCGAACGCGTCGTTCACGATCGCGACGGCCGGTGCGTTGTTGTCGTCGCGATCCGTGAAGTCCCGCCCGCGCAGCAACGGAATCCCCAACGTCGTGAAGAACTTCGGGCTGACCACGTTGTCGAAGTATGTGAATCCGTTGTCGGGTACGGAGACGGTCGCGCCTTCGGGAAAGACCCGACTCGTTTCGTGGCTGAAGCCGAACGGCGTCAGCTCGGCGAGCGCCGCGGAACGCACGCCGGTAAGCGCGGCCACGCGGCGAGCCACTTCGTGGTATGCCTGGCGTCCGCGAACCGAATCGTATGCCGTCTCGTCAAGCGTTGCCGACATCATGGCGAGGTGGTCGGTCCGAAAGCCGAGGTTCACGCGACTCGCGGTGCGCGCTCCTCTTACGAACAAGCCGGCGCACGCGAGCACGACGACGGAAATGGCGAGTTGTGCGCCGACCAGGACGGAGCGCAGTGGCTGGTGGCCTCCGGGCGTTGTACCGCGCGCCTCAGATTTGAGGGCGCCTTGAAGATCGGGCCGTTGCGCCCCAACGGCCGGCGCGAGCCCGGCGAAGAGCGCGGTGAACAGGACAACAGCGAGCGTGAAGAGCCATACCCGTCCATCGATCTGGACGTCCCACCGGAAGGGGATGTCGCTCGCGATCTGAATCGATGTCACCGCCACCAGCGCCGCTCGCGCAAACACGAGCGCGCCGGCTCCGCCAAGCATGGCGAGCAGCAGGGACTCCACCAGCACCTGCCGCGCCAACCGCCAGCGGCTCGCACCGAGCGCGGCGCGAATGGCCCGCTCCTGCTGCCGGGCCGCAGCGCGCGCGAGATGAAGGCTGGCGACGTTCGCGCAGGCGATGAAGAGCACGAGGAAGACCAGCGTCATGAACGCGGCACCGATCACCGGCACGGTGCCGGCGCTCGCGATGCTCGGACGCGCGCGGCGCTCCGGAACGACGATGGTGCTGACGCCCTTGTTCGTCGACGGATACTCGCTCGCCAGATGGAGTGCGAGCGCACGCACGGCGTCGCTCGCGACGGTAAGGGACCGTCCATCGCGGAGACGACCGAACACGTTTAGGAACGTGTCGCCTCGGTTGGCCAACTCTTTCGTTCGGCCGGGCCAGATCTGATTCAGACAGGCGAATCCGTCGACGTCGAGCACGGTCCGCACCCCGTGAAATTCCGGGGGCGTGATGCCGATTACGGTAACGATGTGGTTGTTCAACCGGACCGTATCGCCTACGATGCCCGGATTTCCGCCAAAGCGGGCCTGCCACGCCTTGAACGTGAGAACGATGACGGGGTGGGCGAGCTCGCCGTCGTCCTCGCCGCGCAGGAACGTGCGTCCGAGCAGCGGATGAATGCCGAGGACCGAGAAGTAGTTCGCCGTCACCTGATCGACGTACATCAGCTTGGCACCAGTTCCACCGGCGAGCGTGACTGTGCTGGTCGCGAACGCCGCGAGATCCCGAAAGATGGCCGTGTCGGCGCGATAGTCCACGAAGTCGGGGTATGACAGCTCGTGGGGTTGCGCCATGGCGTCGTCCGTCCTGCCGAGCACGACCAGGTCGCTCCCATGGTCGCCGGGCAATGGGCGGAGGAGCAGGGCATCGACAATGCTGTAGACGGCGCTGTTGAGCCCGATTCCGAGAGCCAGCGTGAGGACGGCGGCGATCGTGAATGCGGGAGCCTTGCGGAGCGACCGTGCGCCGATGCGGACGTCCTGCCGCAAATCATCGAAGAGCGCGAGGCGACTTGACGCCCTGGCGTGCCGGCCATCCATCGCGCGGAGAAGACGCTTCGTCTGTCCCATGTTGCCGAGCTCACGGGCGGCCGTCGCGTGCGCTTCATCGGATGAGGCGCCCAGCGCCAGTAGTTCCTCCACCCGGGTCTCGATGTGAAAGCCGATCTCGTCGTCGATGTCGGCCGCAATGTCGGCACGCCAGAAGCGGGCAAATCGATGCCACCTCGGCGAATCATTCAATGGCGCGTTCCGGTCAGGCGGGTTGCATGGTGGCGTGAATGACCTTCGTGAGCGCGTCGACGTACCGATCCCATGCGGCGACGCGCGTTCGGAGCTGCCGCCGCCCGTGCGGCGTAAGCTGATAGTACTTCGCACGCCGACCGTTGGCAGTCACTCCCCATGCCGAACTGATCAGGCCTCGGTGATCCATGCGGTGCAGTGCAGGGTACAACGCTCCGTCGTCGACCTCCAGCACGCCGTCAGTCGTCTTGTGGAGGTACTTGGCGATGCCAAATCCATGCATCTGCCCCCACGAGAGTGCCCTGAGGATCATCAGGTCGAGCGTGCCTTGGAGAAGATCGAGGTCCCGTGACTCAGGCATGTATGAGAACGGTGATCAGCGCTCGCTGCCGCGGCGACCATCGGGCATCACGACTACCTGGAGCGTCGGCGGGCGGCGCGTCACGGTGATTTCGCCGAGCAGGGTTCGGGCGTGAATTCGCAACTTATAGGTCGCCGTGTCCCAGTTGGTGCTGTAGTAGCCGTCGGTTCGCTTGGTCAGATCTTTCCCTTTCAACGATCCGATGACCCTCCGTACCTCGACACGGACGCCGACGTCATCGGGGACCCGAAACTCCAGCTTTCCAAGGCGAATGTTGGCGTCAACCGCGACGTCCTGCGACCAGGAGCCGCCAAAATCGAGCAGGACGTCGCCCGCACTTCCCATCACCTGAATCTCAGGCGCCCCTGCGTTCGCGAGATTGAGTGCCTCGAGCCGGGCGGCTCCGGTATGGATGTCCAACTGCCGCATCGGCCCCGAATTGGGCGACGAGAAGTCGAGCGTCGAGGCGCTGGTGCCGGCCGTCACGCGAACCTCGCGCAACGCGAGGCCGCCAAGATCCATCCTCGTCTCAGCCGCTCCGAGATTCACATCGAGGACGATCGGGGCGACACGCGAGAGCGACACGTTCAGTTCATTCCGCGCATCTCGATGACGAAACCGCGTGGACCGGTTGGCGAGACCCAAGGTGGCCAGGCGGGAATCGGTTTCGTACTGTGCTACCGGAGTCGCGTTCGCGTCGTCGTAGCGCATCCGCATCGTGTAGAGCACAGGCTGGTCGGTCGAATGAATGTCGAGATAGCCGCCTCCGTAGTCGATCCGGACTCGGTGCTCACCCGAGTCCGCGAGCGGGCGCGACGCCTCGAAAGTTCTCCAAGTCTGAGCCTGGAGCGCGACAGGTGTGAGAACGAGTGAAATCGCCGCTGCGAATCGGAACATGCCCTCTCCCCTAAGATTGTAAGGGTACGATGCAGCAGCTACCCTTAGATGTCAAGGGGAGGAGTCACAAACACACTAGCTCAGCGGGGAGGTCGTTCCCGAGGGCGGGGCGGATGCCGAGCGTGGCGAGGTACCGCGCGGTGACGGCCTCGATCGTCACGCGTTCGGGTCGCTGCCCGAGAGCGTGACCTGCGCCGACGCGTGCGGACACACGCCGAATGGCCTTTTTCTACAGCCTCAACGACCGCCCAAGGCGACAGCTCGGCGGCGGAATGGGCGGTAACGCAGCACCAACCCGAAGTACCTAGTACCA
>DASZZO010000026.1:0-42222 GCA_035544915.1 Gemmatimonadaceae bacterium
TACTCGGCTTGAATCCTGACAGTGTCAAGGCTCAGTTGGGCGGCGGCGGTCGTGGAGGCACGGGTCGGGGCGCCGGCGGGCCGGGCGGCGCGGGGGGGAATGGCGCGGCGGGTGCGAACGGCACCACCGGAGGGAACGGCCGCGGTCCTCGTGGGGGCCCGGGTGGATCATCCGCGGGCGGTGGAAAAGGTCGCGGGGTGGAGGTGATGGAAAATCGCGGCGATCTCGCATTCGCACTCGTTCAGGGCGGCGGTGATCCCCAAGGCGGCCGCCGTAGTGACGGGTTTCAGGTGCAGGTCACCGATGCCGAGTGCCGGACAATCGACGCCGCCATGAAGAAGAAACCCGCCGCGAGCAAGAAGCTCGAAGACCTTCGCGGGAAGATGCGCGATCCGGCCGCCGACCGGGAGGCGATGATAGGCGAAATGAAGAAACTCTACGAAGACCTGGGTGTCGACGGTCGAAAGGCAGGAGCATGCCAGCGACGCGGCGGCAGCATGGCGCAGGATGGCAGACGGGCGGGCGGGCGCGCAGGCTTTCCCGCTAACGGTGCGCAACGCGTTGCGGGAGCGGGCCGCCCGAGCACCGTCGGTCGCGGACGCGCGCGTACGCGAAACGGCCTCGTATTCGTACAGAGCGGTAGTACCTGGATCGCACGGAATGTAAGGCTCGGTGTCGGCAACTACGACTATACCGAAGTCCTCGACGGACTGAAGGAAGGCGACAAGGTCGCGCTGCTCAGCGTCGCGGCGCTCCAGGCGAAGCGGCAGGAGCAGACGGACCAGATGAAAGCGAGGATGGGCGTGGGCAGCCCACTCGGCGGGTCGCAGCCACAGCGCGGCGGCGGTCGAGGACAGTAGGTCCGTGCTCTTTGGCGAGACGATCCGCGTTGCACTTGGTGCGTTGCGCGCGAACAAGCTGAGGTCGCTTCTCACGATGCTCGGCATCGTCATTGGCGTCGCGGCCGTGATCGCCGTCGTGGCGCTTGGCAACGGCGCGCAGAAGGCGGTGAGTGACCGGATCGCCGCACTCGGGACCACGCTCCTCACGGTCATGCCGGGTCAGGTGCAGCAGGGTGGCGTGCGCACCGGCGGCGGCGGCGCCAGGCTGACCGTTGACGACGCCAAGGCGCTCGTCGACCGCGGCCAGAAAATCGCCGCTGTGCAACCCGAGATGCAGGGACAGCTGCAGGTATCGTACCTGAATAAGAACACCAACACGGCGATCGTCGGCGTCACCGCCAACTATCCCCAAGTGCGCAAGTTCGACATGCAGACCGGCCGTTTCTTCAGCAATACCGAGGACGTGTCGCGTCAGCGCGTCGCAGTGCTCGGCCCTGCCGTCGTCGACAACCTCGGATTGCCGACGCCCGAGGCGATCGTCGGCGAGGCGATCCGCATCCGCGGCATCCAGTTCACCGTCGTGGGCGTCTTCAAGTCGAAGGGCCAGACGAACGGGTTCAACAATCCGGATGATCAGATCCTCATTCCCATCACAACAGCGCGATTTCGCGTGCTCGGTTCCAACCGGATTCGTTCGATCAGTGTGCTCGCGCCAACCGAAGCCGACATTCCCGAGACGATGGCCGACATCGAAAAGATCCTTCGGCGCGAACACAAACTGCGCCCGGGCAGGGACGACGACTTCCAGATTCGCAACCAGGCCGACTTCCTGAACGCGCTGGGCGATTCGACGCAGGTTTTCAGCCTCCTGCTGGCCGGCATTGCCGCCGTGTCATTGCTCGTTGGCGGCATCGGGATCATGAACATCATGCTCGTGTCGGTCACGGAGCGAACGCGCGAGATAGGAATCCGCAAGGCCCTGGGAGCGACCAAACTGAACATTCTGTTCCAGTTCCTCATCGAGGCAGTCGTGCTGTGCCTCATGGGCGGCGCGCTCGGCATCATCGTCGGCGCCGGCGGCGCGGTGCTGTTCCACCGGCTGGCAGGCTGGAATACGGAGGTCGGTGCGTCGTCAGTGGTGGTTGCGTTCCTGTTCTCGGCGTTTGTGGGGATCGTGTTTGGAGTCTACCCCGCGCGGCGGGCGGCGGGACTCGATCCGATCGTAGCGCTGCGCTACGAGTAGCGCGACCGCTCGACGACCAGCGCCTCACCGTCAGGGCTTCTTTCGCCCCGGTTCGGCGGACGACGCCACGTGGCGGATCTCGAACTTGAAGAGTTGCTCGGCCAGCTGTCGCACGGCGAGCGTACCCATCTTTGCCGGCCGAAAGCGCATGTGCGGCATGGCCTCGCGCACCGCCTGCACGAACTCGGCATGCGTGCCCTGGAGCAGTTCCACCGTGCCCAGATCAATGAGGCCGGTGCTATCCACGACGAACCGCATCGCGGCGTATCCCTCGATCCCCTTCGCCATCATCACCTGCGGATATGCCGGCGCCGCACTCGTGGGATCGCGAGTCGCGGCGGAGTCGACCTCCACAACGCTGTACGCATTGTCCGCAACCTGCGCCTCCGGCATGGGTCGGACAGGTTGCTCCGCCTCGGATCGCGAACCGGCTATCTGCGGGAGTGCATAGGAGCCGTTCGGGTCGACTTGCTGCTTCGCGGCCTGCGCTACCCCATTGTCGGAGATCCCGCCGCCGACAGCGACGTACGTGAGGTGCTGCTCGGGTGTGGGCGTGCCGCGATCAACTGGGACAAGAAACGCAAGCTTCTGGTCCACATCTTCCATATCGCGAACCAGGCGATGTCCGCCCACAACGACGATCGCAACGATGGTCGCGTGCACCATTGCGCTCACCACCGCGCCAAGAACGGGGCGCGGCTGCTTTACGCCGCGTGACTCAAGCAGGACTTCGAGCATGAAGGAGCGCTCGGGATGGATCCTACTACCGGTGGAACTACCGGTGGAACGAACAGAACTCCGCTTGTCCAATATCCAGTACTCGGTCAATCCGCGCCACTGTCACCAGGGAGCGATATGAATCGCCGTGCGCCGTCGGCTTGCACCCCATTCACAAGGGTATTGCGGACTGGGAGATCTCTAAATACGTTATATCGGCAGTAGTATCGGACGTACTATCGACGATATATCTATCCGGGAGGTCAGAACCATGTGGTACAACGAATGCGGCCCGCGCCATCGCGCGTGGTCAGGACGGGCCTGGGACTGGCGCGCTGACCCCAACTTCGGAGCCTTCTTTGGGCGTGGTGGGCCGCGCCGCGGAGGACCTTGGCGCGGTGGGCGTACTTTTGAGCAGGGCGACCTCAAGTTCGTCATTCTCCAGTTGCTCGACGAGAAGCCTCGCCACGGATACGAGATCATCAAAGAACTGGAGGAGCGGTCGGGCGGGCGTTACTCACCCAGTCCGGGCACTGTATACCCCACCCTCACATTGCTCGAAGAGATGGGTTACGCCACCGCAACGCTCGAGGAGGGCGGCAAGAAGGTCTATGCGATAACGGAATCGGGCAAAGCCTACTTGGTGGAGAACAAGACCACGGTGGACGACGTCTTCGAGCGCCTCGCTCAGCTCGGCGCCTCGATCTTCGGGGAGCAGATGCGCCCGGCGCATGAAGCGATGGCAGGACTGGGACGGGCATACTTCAACGCAACCTTGCACCGCTCGGCTGACCCGGAGTACGTGCAGAAAGTGCGTGAGATACTCAAGCGCGCCACGCTGGAGCTGGAGGCGCTGGCGCCGGTGAAGCAGGGATCGAGCCGGCCCTGAGGCCCGCCTCGCGGACCACTTCCTGCACCGCGTCCGGGTACCATAGATTCTGTCGCGGGCCGCGGAATGACCGCGGCCCGTTTTCGTTTCGTTTCGACCCCATGCCGGCCGACCAAGCCAGTCCGCAGCTCCCGCCCGATATGGACCCCATGCCGAACGTCGGCGCCACAGCGGCGCGCCCGATCCCGCGGGAACGGCCGCACGTCGAAGCGAATCCAACCGGCACGCGGCTCGCCGTCCTCACGGTTACGGCAATCGGCGTCGTGTACGGCGACATCGGCACCAGTCCGTTGTACGCGCTGCGCGAGGCCTTCAAGCCGGAATATGGCCTGACGCCCGTGCCGTACAACGTGTACGGCGTGCTCTCGCTCTTCACCTGGGCACTCATGCTGGTGGTGAGCCTGAAGTACATCCTCTACGTCATGCGCTGCGACAACAGCGGCGAGGGCGGGATCCTCGCGATGCTGGCCCTGATCATGCACACCCGCACTGTGCACAGGCAACGCAGAGCCGTGCTCGTGGCGCTCGGACTCATTGGCGCGGCACTCCTCTACGGCGATGGCGTCATCACACCGGCAATCACGGTGCTCGGAGCGATGGAAGGGCTCCTTGTCGTCTCGCCCGGATTCGAGCACCTCATCATTCCCGCGACGCTGGTTGTGCTGATCGTGCTCTTCGCATTTCAGCGATTCGGCACGGCGAAGGTCGGCGCCGCCTTCGGGCCAATGATGATCCTGTGGTTTGGCGCAATCGCGGCGCTCGGAGCGATCGAGCTCGTGAAGGCGCCGCACGTTCTTGCGGCGCTGAATCCCTGGTACGCGATGCAGTTCATGTACCAGCGCGGCTGGTCGGCCTTCCTGCTGCTCGGCGCCGTGGTGCTGGCCGTGACTGGCGCTGAAGCGCTCTATGCGGACATGGGTCATTTCGGCAAGCGCCCGATCCGGCTCGCCTGGTTCTGGCTCGTGTTCCCTTGCCTGCTGCTCAATTATTTCGGGCAAGGGGCCCTCATCCTGCGCGACCCGACGGCCGTGGCGAATCCCTTCTACCGGCTCGCTCCGGCGGTGTTGCTCTATCCACTCATTGCGGTCGCGACCATCGCGGCGATCATTGCGAGCCAGGCGCTGATTTCCGGCGCATTTTCGCTTACGCACCAAGCCGTGCAGCTCGGGTACTCTCCTCGCGTCACCATCGTGCATACATCCGCGCGCGAAGCAGGCCAGATCTATATCCCCGAGGTCAACTACGCCCTGATGGTGAGCTGCCTCATCGTGGTTCTGGGCTTCAAGAATTCGAGTGCGCTTGGCGCCGCGTACGGCATTGCCGTGACGGGAACCATGGCCATCACGTCCGTGCTGTTCGTCGTGGTGGCTGCCACCCGGTGGAAGTGGTCGATCTGGCGGGCGCTCGCGCTCGGCGCCGCATTCCTGGTTGTCGATCTGGCGTTCCTCGGGGCCAACGCGCTCAAGATCGCCAACGGCGGCTGGGTGCCGCTGGTGATTGCAGCCGTGCTATTCACGCTGATGACGACGTGGAAACGGGGGCGCGCGATCCTGGGAGAGCGGCTCAGGGAGATTACACTCCCCCTCGACACCTTCCTCGACACGCTGCACGAGAGTTCGATCCCGCGCGTGCGGGGAGCGGCCGTGTTCATGACGCCAGAGTCCGGTGGCGCGCCGGTTGTGCTGCTGCATCACCTCAAGCACAACAAGGTGCTGCACGAAAAGGTGATTCTTCTCTCGATTGAAACGGCTGGAGTGCCAGAGGTTCGGAACGACGAGCGCCTGGCCGTCGAGCGCAAGGGGCACGGCTTCGTGCGGGTGGTGGCCCGCTACGGGTTTATGGAATCGCCGGACGTGAAGGAGATCATGGAGCTCCTCCGCCGCCAGGGCGTGCGGTCCCGACCGCTCGAAACGAGTTATTATCTCGGACGCGAGCTGCTCATCCCGCTCAAGAAACGGCGGCGGACGGGCGGGCTCACCATGAACATCTGGCGCAAGCAGCTCTTCGCCTTGATGTCGAAGAATGCGAAGTCCGCCGCGGAGTTCTTCCAGCTGCCTCCGAACAGGGTGGTCGAGCTCGGAACGCAGATCGAGTTCTGAACCGCGCGCTAGATGATGGCACGCCGCATCACCCTGGCACGGAGCAGCGGCGCCTCAATCCGGACGCGGTCCAGGGACCGCCGCACCTCGTCCATCGCGCGCGGCAGCTCGCGGTCGAGCCCCATCCGGACCTCCGGCCCGATCTTGCGGAGCGATTCCCGCAGGCCGTCGAAGTTCATGTCGTGCAGGGCGTCGAAATCCATGTCGTGCAGCGCGTCGAAGTTCATGTTCATGTCGTGCCCGCCGTTGAGGTGCATGTTGCCCATGCCTTCGAAGTTCATGTCGCTGATGTCGTCGAAGTTCATGTCCCCAAAGCCGTCGCCAATGCGAAAGCTGTAGCGGCGGCGGTAATCCTTGAGGTCGCGGGCGCGAATGGCAGTCACCTTCACCGAACGCGACCGGCCCCCCGAGATGACCACCAGATCGGCGCTCTCCCCCACCTTGAGTTTGCCAATCTCGCGGTGAAGGCGCTGCACCTTGTTGCTCGATCCCCAGCCGTCGCCGACGTCTTCCCTCGGTGTGCGAAGGTCCACGCCGTTGATGCTGGCAACCCGGTCGCCCTCGGCGATTCCCGCTTTATCGGCCGGACCGTCTTCACTCACGTTCGACACGAATACTCCGAGTGTGTCCCGCTTGCTGCCGTTGGAGGAGACGGAAAGGCCGAGCGCCGCACGTTCGTCGTCATTGCTGCGAACGTGGCGCACCGGAATGAGATCTTCGGCCGAGACGGTCCTGGTCCTCACCGTTCTGTAGCGCCCGTTGGCCCACACCTCGAGCGTGGCCTCGTCGCCGGGCTTGAGCTTCCGCATCTCGCGTGAGAGGCGATTGGTCATCACGCCGCTCATGTCGCTCTCGCCGGCATCCGCGCGCGAGAGCTTGAGGTTCACGCCATTGACCGAGCTGATGCGGTTCCCTTCCTCGATACCGGCCTTGTCGGCCGGACTACCCTCGGTGACCGAGGTGACAAGCACGCCGAGCGTGTCGCGCTTGCCGTCGGACCTGGTGCTCACGCCAAGCACGGCGCGATCCGGGTCGGCCGTGCGGAAGCCGAATCCGCGGACGCGCGGCGTTGTGGCGATGCGCACCTGCGCGAACGCGGGCGCTGAAACGGCGAGCAGGAGCATGCAGATGGCGGTGCGGGGCATCGGAGCCTCGGGGTTGGTGATCCTATGCCTCAGACACGTCGCTGGAGTCGGAAGGTTTCCTCCGGGGGGACGTGTCGGTCCGCCCCGCCGCGTCGCTCGGGCGGTCCGTTCCCACATAGTCCATATTTCAGCGCATGACCAGCGCTACGAAGCCCGACCTGCACACATTTCGCCATCACTGGCAGGACGAAGCCGACGCCGCGTTCCTGTATCGCGTGCTGGCCTCAGTCGAGCCGGACACGAGGAAGAGCGACGTGTACCAGCGCCTCGCCGAGGTTGAGGACAGGCACGTCACGATCTGGGCCGATCTCATTCGCGCGAACGGAGGCGAGCCGGGGCGATTCAAGCCCACCGGCCGCACGCGTGTCCTCACCTGGCTCGGCCGGCGCTTCGGGCCGGGGTTCCTGTTGCCGATGCTGCTTTCCGAGGAAGGACGCGAGGTCAAGAGCTATCTGGACCTGCACCGCACCACGCCAACGGGCGCGCCCGGAGGAAGTGAGGCGCTGCTCCTGGCGCGCGAATCGAAGGAGCATGCCACCACGATAGCCGCGCTCGCGGGACGCACCGGAGAGCCATGGCACAGGACCGAGACGGGCGGTTTATTGCACAACCTCGTATACGGATTCAACGACGGACTCACTGCGAACTTCGGCCTCGTCGCCGGCGTCATCGGCGCGACGGTTTCCGCGCAGCACCATGCAATCATCGTGGCCGGCGTCGCCGGGCTGATCGCGGACTCGCTGTCCATGGGAGCGAGCGGCTATCTGGCAGCCAAGAGCGAGCAGGAGGTTTACGCCAACGAGATCTCGATGGAGAAGGATGAGATCGCTCTGATGCCCGAGCTGGAGCGTGACGAGCTCGCCCTCATCTACGAGGCGAAGGGAATGCGCAAGGACGCCGCGCACGCGCTCGCAACCGAAGTGATGGGCGACCCCGCGCGAATGCTGGCGGAGCAGGTGCAGGGCGAGCTCAAGATCGGAGGACACGAGCAATCACCCATGCGCGAGGGATGGGTAACGGGTGTAGCGACCGCTGTTGGTGCATTGATCCCCGTGTTTCCGTTTTTCGTTTTGCAGGGCAGTGGGGCGATCGCCGTTTCATTCGCACTCGCCATGGCGAGCCACTTCGGGGTCGGAGCGGCCCGCAGCGTCTTTACGGGCCGCGGCGTGTTCCGGTCCGGATTGGACATGTTCGTGGTTGGCCTCGGCGTAGCGGCCGTCGGATACTACGTAGGGGAATGGATCGCGCGGCTCCTGGCATAGCCGTCCCTCAACGTTCCAGGTCCCTCAGCCAGATGTTGCGAAACCGGACCAGGTGGCCGTGGTCCTGCAGGGCGATGGGCAGCCGGTCGGCGTGGGCGGTGTACGAGGTGCGCACCATGTGCGTCGTCGGGCCGAGAAGCGCAACATTGTCCTGCACGAGCACGCCGTTGTGTCGCACGGTCGCCCGGGCCGGGCTCATGAGCTTCCCCGTCGGGTCGAAGCGCGGCCGGTGGAAGATGATATCATACGTCTGCCACTCGCCGGGCGGCCTGCTCACGTTCACGAGTGGCGGGAACTGTCCGTAGATCGCGGCGGCCTGCCCGTCGGCGTAGGTGACGTTCGCGTACGAGTCCAGCACCTGGATCTCGTACTTCGTCATCAGGAACACCCCACTGTTGCCGCGGTCCTGATCCGTCCCCCTGGCCGGAAACGGGGCGGCCCACTCGACGTGAAGTTCGACGTCGCCGAAACCGCCCCTTGTCTGAATGTTGCCGCTCCCCGGTTTGACTTCCATTGCATTACCCGGCACCAGCTGCCAGGGCGCCGCGCCCCCCGTTCCGTCTTCCCACTTGGAGAGGTCGTGGCCGTCGAAGAGCACCACCGCATCGGCAGGGGGCGGTACCGGCAGTGTCTGTTCCGGCGGCCTCATGACCGGCGGCCGCGGCCTCTCGGTGGAGTGCTGCGGCCACTGGCCCCCTGATTGTGCGCGCACCACTGGTTCGCCGAGCTTCGCCTGCTGCCGCACGTACTCGGCGGCATCCCGATGCGTGGCGAACCATACACCGGGTTTGGTCTTGATGTGCGCGATGAGCTCTTCGAGCGCGACGATGCGGGACCGATGCCCCGAGATGTGCGGGTGCATCGTGAACACGATCATCGTCCCTTCTTCCCACGCCTTGTCGAACTCGTCGATCCACACCTTTGCGACGTCCCGGGGAGCGCTGTAGCTGTTGCCGCGCGGGTCGAATAGCGGTGCATCGTCGAGAATCCATTCCACCGGCAGCTCGACCAGGCCCGTGGGCTTTCCGTCCTGCAGGATCTCGTAGGGACGATCGTCCGCCATGAGCGAGCTCTCATAGCGCATCCCCAAGTCTCGAAGAATGCTCAGCGTGTTGGGACTGAAGTTCCAGCTTGGGGCGCGGTAACCGACTGGCCGTTCGCCGGTCATTCGCGTCAGCTCGCCGATCGCCCTGACCAGGAGCGCCCGTTCAGCGGAATCGCTCAACGTGCTGTTCATCTCGTGAATCCAGCCGTGAACGCCGATCTCGTGGCGGCCGCTCCGTTTGATCATCGGGAGCATTTCCGGGGTGAGGGCGAGACTCACGGACGGAATGAAGAACGTGGCCGGCACCCGGTTCTTGTCGAGCACGTCGAGCACGCGCTGGAGGCCCACGCGTCCTCCATACTGCCCCTGCGAAAGCGCGCCCACAGTCGGGTCACCAAAACGCAGCGACACGGTCTCGTTGTCGGCGTCAAACGAAAAGAGCACCGCCACGCGTGCGCCGCCTGGCCACTTGGCCGGTTGCAACGACCGGCCCGCACGCACCGCGTTCACAACCGAGGTGACGCTGTCCATCGTCCACTTCCAGCCGGGCTTCAGGCTCACCGGTCCCACGGGCTGGGCTTGCGCCGGCACGACTGCAGACAGCGCGATCAGGAAGAGCCGACATGTACCGGCGAGCGAGCGCATGGAACACCTCACACGACGAGGTTGAGCAACTTGTCCGGCAGAAAAATGACCTTCTTCGGCTGCGTCGTGACGAATTTCGCGACCGACGGTTCGGCCATGGCGGCGGCCGTCACGACCTGTTCTGCGGCGCCCTGTGTGACCACCACAGAGCCGCGCGTCTTGCCATTCACCTGCACGACGATCGTCGCCGTGTTGCGCTTCATCAGGGCCGCATCGAATGCCGGCCACCGGGAATCGAACACGTCCGCCGAGTGGCCCAGCATCTGCCAGAGTTCCGCGGCCAGGTGCGGCGCGAAGGGCGCGACGAGCTGCACCAACGGTTCAACCTCCCGACGTTGGGCGCGACGCTCACCCCGGCGCAGCACATTCACGTATTCCATCATGGCCGCGATGGCCGTGTTGTAGGAGAGTGCCGGGATGTCCTCGCCCACCTTCTTGATGGTCTGCTGGAGCTTGAGCAGGACGTCCGGGTCAGGCTCGCCATCGGCCCGGCAGTCGCGCACGGAGAAATAGACGCGATCGAGGAACCGTTTCACGCCGCTGATGCCGGCGTCGCGGAAATCTCCGCCTTCCTCGAACGGGCCGAGGAACATGAGATATGTGCGAAAGGTGTCGGCGCCCCACGTGTCGATATAGTCGTCCGGATTCACGACGTTGCCCTTCGACTTGGACATCTTGGCGCCGTCACGGATGATCAGGCCATGGGCCCGGAATTTCCTGAAGGGCTCATCGAAATCCACCCGTCCCGCGTCGTGCAGCACCATCGTGAGGAATCGCGAATAGAGCAGGTGCAGCACCGCGTGTTCGTTGCCGCCGATATAGGAATCCACGGGCAACCACTTGCGGGTGATCGCCGCGTCGAACGGCACGTCGTCGCGTCCCACGCTCGGATAGCGCAGGAAATACCAGCCGCTATCGAGGAACGTGTCGCTCACGTCGGTTTCGCGGCGAGCGGAACGCCCGCACTCGGGGCACGCTACGTGGTACCACTCCGCGTGACGGGCGAGGGGCGATACGCCGGAGTCGTCAGGACGGAAATCGGGAATGTTTGGCAGGAGCACCGGAAGGTCCTTTTCCGGCACCTGCTGCATCCCGCAGGTGTCGCAGTAGATGATGGGGATCGGCGGGCCCCAGTACCGCTGCCGTGAGATGCACCAGTCATGAAGCCGGTAGTTCACGACGGCGCGGGCCAGGCCTTTCGCCTCGAGCCATGCGGTGATCTGGCGCTTGGCCTCGTCCACGGGATAGTCGTTGAACTCGCCGCTGTTGCACAGCCGGCCGCCAGCCTCCTCGATGTAGGCCTCGCGGAGTGACGTTTGCGGCGAATCCCCGGGGCCCATCACCACGCGCACGATTGGCAGCGCGAACTTCCTGGCGAATGCGTAGTCCCGCTCATCGTGGCCGGGCACCGCCATGATCGCGCCCGTCCCGTACTCCATCAGCACATAGTCGGCCGCCCAGACGGGGATCATCCTGCCGGTGGCAGGATTCAGCACGTAGGACCCGGTGAATACGCCGGACTTCTCCTTTTTTGTCTTGCGTGCGATCACGTCCTGCCTGCCGGCCCGCGCGCGGTACGCGGCAACGACGTCGCGCTGATCTGCAGTCGTGATGGCATCCAGCAGCGGGTGTTCAGGCGAGACCACGACGTATGTGGCGCCGAAGACCGTGTCGGGCCGCGTGGTGAACACCGTGAGCTCGAGCGGGGCCGCCGGCGACTCCGCCGTCACATGCACGGCGGCACTGCCCGCGTTCTCAAAGGAGTTGAGGACGCGAAAGTGGAGCTCGGCGCCATCCGACCGGCCGATCCACGCGCGTTGCGCGGCGCGAGTGCTGGCGGACCAGTCGAGCGTGTCGAGGTTCCGGAGCAGCCGCTCCGCATAGTGCGTGATGCGAAAGAACCATTGCTCGAGATACCGTTGCTCGACCAGCGCCCCGCAGCGCTCGCAGTGGCCGCCCTCGACCTGCTCGTTGGCCAGAACGGTCTTGTCATTGGGGCACCAGTTCACCGCAGCCTTTTTCTTGTACGCAAGCCCGCGGTCGAGAAGCTGCAGAAATACCCACTGCGTCCATTTGTAGTACGATGGGTGTGTCGTGTCGATGGTGCGCGACCAGTCCAGCATCAGCCCGGCGCGAGTGAGTTGCGACGTGAAGTTCGCGATATTGGCCGGAATGAGCTCCATGGGATGCACACCGACCTTCAGCGCATGATTCTCCGAGTGGATCCCGAACGCGTCGAATCCGATGGGCTCGAACACGTCCAATCCTTGTAGCCGCTGGAACCGCGCGTAGATATCATTCCCGGTGAACGCGAACAGGTTGCCAACGTGGAGTCCCTCGGCCGAGGGATAGGGGAACATCATCAGCGCGTAAAAGGGGTGACGGGCGCCTTCGATGTCCGTTCTGTTTGCGGCGTCCGCGGCCCAGCGCTCGCGCCACTTGCGCTCGACGACGGCGGGATCGTAGCCGGCCGGCTCTCCCTGCGGCCCGGCCGGAGGAGGAACGGTATCAGTCATCTATAGGTGGCGGGATGGGAGAGACGATCCAGACCAATCTACCCGCGACACCTTTCCGAACAAGCGCGCCGCGGGGCGTCATGGATGACGAGCTCGCACGCACGCACATCATCGACCGCCTCTCGGCCTGGCTTGCTGCGGCGGCCGCGGCGGCGTTCGTCGCGCTCCTCATTTTGGGCCGTGAGACGCTCGCGCGCGCCAACGATGCTGGAGCCACCTGGCTCCTGCTCGCGCTGGGCCTCGCACTCGCCGTGCTGTCGGCTGCGCTCGTGTTCCGCTGGCTGATTTCACCGGTCCTGGGCAAGCAGCTGCGTACACTCGCCGACGCCGCCGAGGCCGTCGCCGCAGGCGACCTCACCAGGGCGCCCCGGGCGGCCAGTCAGGGTGGCCAGCTCGGTCGTCTCGCGCACGCGATGACAGCCATGACGCGCGAGCTGCGTGACCTGTCGGCACTCCTCACGAGCACCTCGGCCGAAACCTCGCATCTCTCGACGGAAATCACGCACGGCACCGAGCACATGGCACAAGCGGCGAGCGGCATCGCCGACACCGCCAGCACCCTGAGTGAACAGGCGCACGGCATGGCGCGCAGCATTCAGCACCTGTCGGCCGAGGCCAGCCGCCTGACGGAAGCCGCGCATGCGGTCACCGAAGGGGCGCAGGACGGCGTTGCACGCAATGCGCGGCTCCGCGCGCTGGCCTCCGAGAATCACGAGCGGCTCGATGAGAGCGCCCGCCGCCTGGAAGACCTGGCCGCCGACGTGCGCGAGAGTGCGAAGGCGACCGAGTCGCTCGCGCTGGCGACTGAGCAGGTGCGCGAGTTCGTCACGCATGTCCAGAAGATCGCGCGGCAGTCCAAGTTGCTGGCGCTCAATGCGGCGATGGAAGCGGCCCGCGCGGGCGCACAGGGCGAAGGATTCGCCGTGGTCGCGACCGAGGTTCGGCGTTTGGCCGCGTCAGCCGCGGAGGCCGCGGAGCGAACAGGAGCACTGATGAAGGACGTTCTGGTGAACATGGAAGCGGCTCGGGCAACCAGCACGCGTGCCCTGTCCGCCGTACAGGCCGTCCACACGGCGACGGCCACCGGGCGGAGTTCGTTCACGCAGGTCGAAGACGCGGTTGGCGAGGCCGAGCGGTGGACCGCGGCCATCGCCGAATCCGCCCGCGCCGGCAGCGCGCTGGCGGCCGAGATCATGCGTGAGCTCGGCACCCTTTCGGCGGGCACACAAGCGTTCGCGAGTGCCATGCAGGACGTTGCGGCGGCAAGCCAGGAGCAGAGCGCCAGCACCGAGGAGATTGCCGCGGCCGCAGCCCACCTGACGCAAGCCGCAGAGCGCGTGGCGCAAGCGTCGCGGGCGTTTCGGACGTAGTGACAGCATCCTGCACCGCCCTTCTGGTGTCTAACGATTGATGGCCGAGCCAAACCCCTTCGATACCAACCTTCGCAACGCCTTCGAGTCCGCGTACGTGCTGGAGCGCGAACTCACCGGCGGCGGCATGAGCCGCGTGTTCCTGGCAACGGAACGGGCGCTGAACAGGCGCGTGGTGATCAAGGTGCTGCCACCCGACCTGGCCGCCGGGGTGAACCGCGAGCGATTCCGGCGTGAGATCCAGCTCGCCGCGCAGTTGCAGCACCCGCACATCGTGCCGCTCTACTCGGCGGGCGAGCATGGCGAGTTGCTGTATTACACGATGCCCTACATCGAAGGCGAGTCGCTCAAACACGCCATTCACGAACGGGGATCGAAGACGCGGTTTTCTCCGAAAGAAGTCGCCGGTATCCTGCACGACGTGGTGGACGCGCTGGCGTACGCCCACGAGCGGGGCGTAATCCACCGCGACATCAAGCCGGGGAACGTGCTGCGAAGCGGCCGCCATGCCGTGGTGACCGATTTCGGAGTGGCGAAGGCGATCTCGGCGGCCATGCCGGCCGTGGGGATGACCACCAGCGGCATGGCCATCGGAACGCCCGCATACATGGCCCCCGAACAGCTCGCAGGGGATCCCGCTGCGGACCATCGCGTGGATATCTACGCCGTGGGATTGCTCGCGTACGAGCTGCTCACCGGCGAGGCGCCGTTCTCCGAGCCCTCGCCGCAGGAGACGATGGCGGCGCAGCTCACGCGCGATCCGCAGCCGATCGACCGCACGCGCATGGACGTGCCGCCGGCGTTCTCCGCGATCGTCATGCGCTGTCTCGCGAAGTCCCCGGACAGGCGGCCGCAGAGTGCGGTCGCGCTGCTGGCCGAGCTCGATGGGTTGTCGCTCGTGTCAGGGCATTACGCGCCGTCTGCGTTGCCGCGAAGGCGGCAAACAGCGGGCGTCGTGGGCGTGGCGGTCATCCTGGTCGCAATAGCGATCATCTGGCGCGAGCGGCATGGACCAGGCCGCGACGCTGTGCCTGCCTTTCAGGTGGTGACGGCCGAGTCGGCCAGGGTTCTGCCAGCGGCGCCGGCGGCGGCCGCACCGCGTCCGGCGCTCACCCGTGCAGATTCGCTCGCCATTGCCAAGGCGGTCCAGAAGAAGATGGCGGAGCGTGAGTCCGCGGCACCCAAGCCGGTGCGAAACGACAGTGCTGAAATGGCCAAGATGTACGAGCGGATTCGTGTGGATGTCGAGAAGCTGGTGCTCGACTCACTCGCCAAGACCCGTCCACTGCCAACGCCCCCAGGTGCTGGCACGGGTGCCAGCGCGCCCGTGTTCACCGACCGGAAGGATGGCACGCGGAGGTCCAGCGTGATGACGCCCGCGCAAATCGATTCCGTCGTCCGGGCCGGACGCGGAGCCGTGGACATGGCTTTCGGGATGAACCAGCGCTCCCGATCGGGCTATCTCGACAAGGCTGCGTTCGACGCACGGGCCGCGACCATGGGTCCCCCACGGCGGATCGTGATATGGGACCATCCCCCGCAACGTCGCAATCCGACCGTGGAGCAAGCCGGATCGACAATCATGAACGTGTTGCGGAAGACACTCGCTGCGCAGCCACGCTTCTCGGAAATCGACCGCGATTCGACACTGGCGTTGCTGGCAAAGACGCGGGACCGAGACTCGGTCTCCCGCACGCTAAACGCCGACATGATGGCGACGATCCGGGGGAGCCTCGTCTCCCCGGACTCCGTGATCTGGATTCTGTCCGTCTGGGACCTGACGGCGAACAATGCGTTTGCCAATCGGAGCGTAACCGCGGGTAAGGTGTCACTCTCCGACCCGCTGGCAAATGTCGACTCGCTGACGGTCAAGGCGCTGCATGCCCTTCAGGAAATGGATCGCGCCCCGCGCAAAGGTTACGACCCCCGCATGACGCCACCCGTCATGCCGATTGCGCCGACCCCGGTGAATCCGCCGAAGAAACCGTAGGGGCCGCGTTCAGGGGGTCACGGGACGCTCCGCCTTCTTGAATAGATAAGCACTGTTCTCGATCCGCGGGCCCTTCTCGTCGCACACTGCGAACGTGCCGCCTTCGTAGGCGCACGCTCCGGCATACCGCCCGTCCTTGGTGAGGGCGTAGAAGTTCAGGTCGAACTTCGGGCGCCCCCTTTCGTCGAGCAGGCGTTTCTCCGTGTGATCGAGCACACGCTCCATCACCCTCATGAGGGCGGCCTGGGGCGCGAGGCCCTGTCGCATGAACTCCACAGCGAGGAATGCCCCACAGACCATGATGTTCGACTCGCCGCGGCCCGTGGAACCGGCGGCCCCGACCGCGTTGTCCGTGTACTCGCCCGCACCAATGATCGGAGAGTCGCCCACCCGGCCCGGCACCTTCCACGACAGCCCGCTGGTGGTGGTGCACGAGCTCACGTCGCCGGCGGCGTTCACCGCATCCATGTTGATGGTGCCATGCGTCCACGGCGCCGGTCCCGCCCCCGCAGACGCGAAGTCGTCCTGCCCCGCCTTGTTGCCCTTGCTCGCGTTCCACTTGAGCCAGTTGGCGCGCGCCTTGTCGCTGATCCACGGATCGGGTTTGCGGGTTGCCTTCCATTTGAGCCAATCCTGCTTCGATTTCTCCGTGAGGAGGTTCTGCTCCTTGAACCCCATAGCCAGCGCAAAGCGCTTGGCATCGTTGCCGACGAGAAAAATGTGGTCGGTGTAGTCCATCACCGCCTTCGCCACGAGAGACGGCGTGGCAATACCCTCGAGGCAGCCAACTGCGCCCGCCCGCTTGCTGGGCCCGTGCATGCAGCTGGCATCGAGCTGCACGACGCCCTCTTCATTCGGCAGGCCTCCCAGCCCCACGGACTGGTCTTCGGGATCAAGCTCCTGGGTGTTCACGCCTGCGATGATGGCATCGAGCGGATCAGTTCCCGCGACGATCCTGTCATACGCGATTTTGACTCCAGCGGGGCGATCGGTGTGAAAGCCGTTGGCCGAGCTGATCACGCAGGGCCGGCCGCGGAAGTTTCCCGGCGTGTCGGCGCGCGAGCGGTCGGCGAGCCATTCCTCATAGCTGATGGAGCGCGGAAGGAATCCAAGAGCGGCGAGAGTCGCGGACTTTTCGAGGAAGTCGCGGCGGGAAGTTGCCATGCGGGAGCTCCGGAGACTGAGGGGCGTTCCTATTGTAGCGTTCCGGGGATGGAGGCGACAGCGCCAGTCCACCACGAGAGCACGGATAGATCCTCGCTGCAGCGATTGGCTATTGCGCTGCAGTGGGTACGAACGATGGTCGGCGCTGAGTCCACGACGGCCCATTGAGAGTCCACGACGGCCCATTGAGAGTCCACGAAGGCTGGCGGAGAGTCACCGACCGTGGGCGGAGTGGCCACGACGCGGCAGCCAATGCGAACAGCGCAGCATGAACAGGCTTCGATCCAGCGGGGAGCGCCAATCGACGTGCGGGGAGGTCCCATTCCGGTGCATGCACGACCCATCGCGGTCCGCGGAACTCGTTCTCCCTTGTACGTCACGGCAATCGCGCCATGCGAAGTGTCTTCGCGGGTTTGGTCAAGTTCTTTGTCAATGCACGAAACGGACACCAAGGCGCGCGAAACGCGTTTTCCGCTCGCAATGTGATAGCCCGAGGAAGGCGGAGCGCGCGCCGAGGCGCCGAGAGCTGCCATTGTGGCGCCGGGAGTGGCGGATGCGGCGGGCCGCGAGGCGGCCGCGGTCCAATCAGTGACACTCGCGGGAGGAGTATCGCGCAGAAACCGCGACAAAATCCGCGCAGCGCTGCCCAGAGTGGCGGCGGCGCATCAAATATTGACGGCCGAGGCTCCCGGAGCGCGCACTGCGCGACGCGCAGTGCGCGCAATTGTGGGAGAAACGGACACCAAGGCACGCAAACAGGACGCCATGGTATCGGTAACGCATTTTCCGATCGAAAACGCCTTCTCGCGGAAGCCAAACCTATCACTTCAGAGGGATCCGTTGAGACCAGCCGCAGGTGGCGGTCAGTTGGACGGTGCGCGTCGGTGGATGCAAGTGGGCTGGAGTCAGCCCGGAGAAGCCAATGGGCCGGTGGCGAACGCAGCGAGCTCAGGCGCCGAGGAGGAGGCGCGCTCCTGCGAGCGCCGAACGAAGGTATGATGCCACGGCGTCGCCCTGTGCGCTCGACGCGGCGCACGCGCTCCAGGGAAGCACCGCGCCGAAGAAATCGCGCTCATGCCAGTGCGCACCACCGTCGAGTGCGGGATGCGCGGCCCCGGTCGGGCGCGGATAGGGGTTTACGTACCAGTACGGCTCATCGTAATGGTGGTCCCCGGGAGTGTAACCGGCGCCGATAGAGCGCCTGGCATCGATCGGAATGATGAGTCCCACGTCGAAATGGTGTGGCCAGAGCCTGACGCTCGACGCGCCGGCATTTGAAGCCGCCACGGCATCAAGAAACCGGGATGCGTTGTCCCACAACTGCGAGTGCGCGCGGCCGGCGCCGGGATTGCCAGTGAACTTCGCGCCTTGGGCCACCGGATGCCGCGGGATTTCATAGTGTTTTCGCGGCGTGTAGCGCATGCTATCGGCCCCGGCCTCCTCGCACTGCGCGCGGACCCATGCATGCGCCTCCTCCAAGGTATGCCCCTGGAGGCCAAACGAGGCGATGGCCGGTCCGGCGTCGTCCAGAGCGAGCATCGTGAAATCGGCGGGTCGCCACGCGAAACGCCGGGGCTGCGCAAACACCACGCGCCCCGAGACAAAGGCGAGCAGATCCGGTGACCAACCGAAGTTCGTATGACTATCGTCCGGGGCAGGCGCGAGGTATGAAATGGCCGGTGCGTTCGCCACCTGCGCCGCTTGATGCAGCTGGAGGCGCGCATCGGTGAGCGCGGCGGCGGGCATGGGCGGCACGGGTACCCAGGTGCTGGCGGCGGACTCGAGAGTGTAGGACATTCCGTGTCCGGATCAAGGAGTGGATCGGTCGCCATGCCCATCGATGTTTCGGAAATGAACGCGGCGGCGCAATGTCGCGCGATACTGGAGGAGGCCCGCGAGCGGACGCTGACGCTACTGGCACCCCTCGACGAGGCGGAACTTCGCGAGCAACACGATCCGCTCATGAGTCCCGTATTGTGGGACCTCGGGCACATCGCGCATTTCGAGGAACTCTGGCTCACGCGGAATCTCACGGGCGAGATCAGGTTCGGCGAGATGCCGGGACTGTTCAATCCTTTCGAGCATCCGCGCAGTGAGCGGGGCGACCTCCCGCTGCCGACCCTGGAGGGTACGCTGGCAGTGCTCGCCGACGTCCGCCGGCGCGTGCTCGAACGGCTGGACGGGCACAGTCTGGACGAGGATCAGCCCCTCCAACGGGGCGGGTATGTCTACCGGATGGTCGCGCAACACGAGTACCAGCACAACGAGACAATCCTCCAGACGCTGCAGCTGAAGCGCGGCGCACCCTATCGCGCGCCACGCACGTGGACCCTTCCCGGCGCCCCACCAGGATTCGACGCTGGCGCCATGGTGCGTTTCCCGGGCGGGGAAGTGCAGATCGGAACCGACGACCGGTCCGCGGCATATGACAACGAACGCCCCCGCCACGAAATCATGCTCCCTCCTTTTCGCATCGACGTCGCTCCCGTTTCCAACGCCGACTTTGCGGAGTTCATCGCGGCGGGCGGATACGTGCGCCCGGAACTCTGGAGTGACGCTGGACGTGCTTGGCTCGCCGAATCCGGTGCCCAGGCGCCCAAGTACTGGCGCCGTGACGGCACTCATTGGGTGACACACAGCATGGACCTGCAACTGACGGTGCCACTCGATCATCCTGTTTGCCACGTCTGCCATCACGAGGCCGCCGCGTTCGCGCGGTGGGCCGGCAAGCGACTTCCGACGGAAATGGAATGGGAAACGGCCGCGTCATGGAGTCCAGAGCATGGCGCCAAGCGCGATTTCCCCTGGGGCAACGAGCCGCCGCCGGACCCGTCGAGGGCAAACGTCGATCAGCTCGCATTCGGCACCGCACCCGCGGGCGCGTTTCCGGCGGGCGCCTCAGCGATGGGCTGCTACGGACTCATCGGTGACGTGTGGGAATGGACCTCGAGTGATTTCGTTCCGTGGCCGGGATTCGCGCCCTTTCCCTACCGGGAATACTCCGCGCCCTTCTTTGGAAGTGAGTACAAGGTGCTCCGTGGCGGATCCTGGGCCACTCGGCCCGGCGCGATTCGCAACACCTTCCGCAACTGGGACTATCCGATTCGCCGCCAGATCTTCAGCGGCTTCCGGTGCGCTCGCGATGACTAGCCTTCCGCTCTCTTCCGCTCCCGGCGCGCTGGCCATGCTGCGCGACGTGCAGGCTGGGATGTCACAGCCGCAGAAGGAGCTTGCTCCGAAATACTTCTACGATCAGCGCGGCTCGCGACTGTTCGAGGCAATCACGGAGTTGCCCGAATACTACCTGACCCACGCGGAACGCTCGATTCTCCAGCGGGAGATGGACGGGCTGATGGCGATCCATCGGCCCGCATCCCTGGTCGAGCTTGGCGCGGGGAGTGCCGCGAAGACGCGCCTCATTCTCGACGCGATGAGGCGTGCCGGTTCCCTGGAATCGTATGTCCCGCTTGACGTGAGTGCGTCGTTCCTCGGCGAGACGGCCGCGCGCCTGCGCGCGGAGTACCCGGGCCTTCACGTGGAGCCGGTTGTCGCGGACTTCACGGAACGCGTCCCGCTGCCCGGCTCGCTGGTCAGGCCGGCGCTGCTGGCCTTTCTCGGAAGCACCATCGGCAACTTTCACCAGATCGAGGCGGTGGGCGTGTTGCGGCGCGTCCGGGCCGCGATGACGCGAAACGACCGCTTTCTGCTCGGGGCGGACCTACGCAAGGACGCGGGGCGTCTCGAGGCCGCGTACAACGATTCGGCCGGTGTCACGGCCGAGTTCAATCGCAACATGTTGCGCGTGCTGAACCGGGAACTCGGCGCGAACTTCGACGTGGCCCGCTTTGCCCATCGCGCGTTCTTCAACGCAAGTCAGCACCGCATCGAGATGCACCTCGTCGCGCAAAGTCCCCAGACGGTGCGCATCCCCGGAGCTGGCGAGTTTTCCTTCGCCCGCGGCGAATCCGTGCGGACCGAAATCAGCTGCAAGTACGACCGCGCAGCGCTCGATGATGTGCTCACGGTGGCAGGGCTGCGCATGGAGCGGTGGCTTGTTGACGCCGCGGGAGACTTTGCGGTGGTGGTGGCGGCGCGCGCCGCGGACCAATGAGGCTCTCTCGCGCGGCCCTGCGGGAGGACGTGGCGCGCGCCTTTGGATTTGGCCGCGCGCGGGCCGGCCCGCGCGCAGGTCTCGAGGTGGAGGCGATCCCGGTGGACAACGCCACCGGGCGCCCCCTTCCGCTGGCGCGATCCCTCCGTGCGCTCGACGCTCTGGGCTGGATGTCGCACATCTCGAGCAACTCCGGCGTTCCCGAGTTGCGCCGCGCCGATGGTGCTCGGGTCACGTTCGAACCCGGCGGCCAGATCGAGTACAGTTCGGCGCCGCACCAGCGTGGCAGCGCGCTGCTGGCCGATGTTGAAGGTGCGCTGGCCGCAATGGGGGAGGCGCTGGCGGCCGAGCGATGCAGCCTGCTCTTTGCCGGTCTCGACCCCTCCACCCCGATCGCCGATGTGCCGCTGCAGCTCGACGCGGAGCGGTACCGCCGGATGGACGCGTACTTCGCGTCGCGCGGAGCGATGGGGCGCCGCATGATGCGGCAGACGGCGTCGATCCAGATCTGCATCGATCCGGGCGACGTACCGCTCGAGCGGTGGTACCTCCTCGCACGGCTCGCGCCGGTTGCCGCCGCGATGTTCGCAAACTCGCCTTTCGACTCCGGCGTGTTCACCGGCGAGCGCAGCCGGCGACGCCGCATCTGGGCAGAGCTCGACCCCGCGCGCACGGGATTGCGGGGCCTCGGCCCGGACCCCGTACAGGAATACCTCGAGTTTGCGCTCGCAGCACCGGCGTTCCTCCTGGGCGATGACCCGCGACGCGCCCAGCCGTTTGAACGATGGATCGCACGTGGGGCAACGTACGCCGACTGGCTGGCGCACCTCAGCACGTTGTTCCCCGACGTGCGCCCGCGAGGCTACTTCGAGTTCCGCGTGGCTGACGCAGTGGCCGGCGACGCACTGCCGGCTCTCGTCGCGCTGGTGGCAGGAATCGCATGGCATTCGCCGAGCGCCGCCGCGGCGGCGCAGATCCTGCCTCAGCCGGGCGAATCGCTGATGACGCGGGCGGCCCGGGCGGGACTTGGCGACCCGCTTCTCGCGGACGCTGCGCGCGCCGCGAGCGCGCTCGCGCTCGATGCCTGCCGCTCCCTGGGCTCGACCGTGCTCGACGAGACCGATGCGGCACGCGCCCGGCGCTTCTTCGAATCGTACTCGTGCTGCGGTCGCTCCCCCGCCGACGATGTTCGTGCGCCGGCCGCTGCCTGACCGGGCGCCGCACGCAGCGCCGCGGTGAGCAACACTGGAGCGGAACTCGCAGCTGAAGCGGTCCACAAGCGGTACGGCGAGGTAGTCGCACTCAACGGCGTCTCGCTCCGCGTCGCGCCGGGCGTACGCGTTGCCCTGGTGGGGGAGAGCGGCTCGGGCAAGAGCACCCTGCTGCGCACCTTCAACGCCCTCACGACGGTCGACAGCGGGAGGGTTCGGGTTGACGGCGTTGACGTGCGCGAAGCGGACAGCGTCGCGCTACGGCGCCGCATCGGCTACGTGCCACAGGACGGTGGATTGCTCCCCCACTGGAATGTGCGTCGCAACGCCGGGCTGGTTCCGCGCCTGCGCGGGATGAGCGACGCTGCGGAGCGCGCCGACGCGTCACTCATCATGGTAGGCCTCGAGCCGAGCCGATTCGGCTCGCGATTCCCGCGCGAGCTGTCCGGTGGCCAGCGCCAGCGTGTGGCGATCGCGCGCGCACTCGCGGCGGACCCCGATGCAGTGCTGCTCGACGAGCCGTTTGGCGCGCTCGATGCGATCACACGCGGCGAGTTGCGAGAAGCATTCGCCGATCTCTCCCGGCGCATTCGTCTCACGACGGTCCTGGTAACGCACGACCTGAGCGAGGCATTCGCGCTCGCGGACCGAATCGTCGTGCTGCGGGCCGGCAGCATCGAACAGGACGCGCCCCCGGCCATGCTCCTGGCGCAGCCGGCAACGCCGTATGTCGCTACCCTGCTTTCGCGCGCCGGGATCCGGACATGAATCTCGTCGCCCTGGCCTTTGTCACGTACCTCGCGGCGGCTGATTCCGCTGCGAAGCCGGTGGTGGTCGCATCAAAGCCGTTCGGCGAGTCATACCTGCTCGCCGAGCTGTTCGCCCAGCTGCTCGAAGCGCGCGGCTTTCGGGTCGATCGCCGGCCAGGACTTGGCGCCACGGAGATCGCTTTCGGCGCGGTTCGCAGCGGCGATGTAGACGTATATCCGGAATACACCGGCACCGGCTTGCTCGCGATCCTCCACGAAACGCCGCCAGGCGATCGCGGCGCGGTATACCGGCGCGTTGCGGCGGAGTTTCGGCGGCGCTGGGACGCTCGCTGGCTCCCGCCGCTGGGATTCGAGAATACGTATGCCATCGCCGTGCGGCGGGCGACATCCGACTCGCTCCAGCTGCGAACGTTGAGCGACCTCGGGCGCCGCGGCGGTCATTTGCGGGGCGGATTCACTCCCGACTTCATCGGGCGGCCCGACGGGCTGCCCGGCCTTACAGGTGCGTACGGACTGCAGCTGGCCGAGGTGCGCGCACTGCTCCCCGCCGTGAAGTACCGCGCGCTGGCAGACGGGAAGGTGGATGTGATCGACGGCTATTCAACGGATGGCCTGCTGGCGCGCTACGATCTGGTCGTGCTGACCGATGATCGCGCCTTCTTTCCCCCGTACGAAGCGGCGCCGCTGGTATCGGGTTCGCTCGCCCGCCGCGCGCCGGCAGCAATCGCCGCGCTCTCCGAACTGGCGGGCCGGCTCGACGTTGCAACCATGCGCGGCCTCAACGAGCGGCTGGAGGTCCGCGGTGAGCCGGCCGAACGCGTGGCGCGCGAGGCGCTTCGGGCGCTGAGCCTCACACAGGACACGGCCGCGCACGAGGCGAGGACGAGCGTTCGGGCGGGATCGCTCACCGCGTATCTCTGGGAGCGGCGGGCCACCATCGCGGCGCAGACTGCGCGGCACGTTCTGCTCGTGGTGATCGCCCTCGGATGCGCTGTCCTCGTGGCAGTGCCGCTTGGCGTTGTGCTGGAGCGGCTGCCGCGTGCCGCCGAGGCTGTGATTCGGGGGGTCGCGCTCGTCCAGACCCTTCCTGGAATCGCGCTCCTCGCGTTCATGATTCCGTTCCTTGGCATCGGCGTGGTGCCGGCGCTCGTGGCCCTCTTTCTCTACTCGCTCTTTCCCATTGTTCGCAACACATACAGCGGCGTTCGGGACGCGGATCCGGGTGCCGCCTCGGCGGCGCTCGCCCTCGGCATGACACCGGCGCAGGTGCTACTGCAGGTTCGGCTCCCGCTGGCCGCCCCCGTGATCTTCGCCGGAATTCGAACGGCCGGCGTGCTCGCGGTTGGCACGGCAACACTCGCGGGATTCATCGGTGCCGGCGGACTCGGCGATTCGATCGTGGCCGGCCTCGCCCTCGACGACACCCGCATGGTCCTGTCGGGTGCGATTCCGGCGGCAATCCTGGCCCTGCTGACGGACGGCGTCCTGTCACTGGCGGAGCGCATGGCCACGCCGCGGGGAGTCGGACCGGAGGTCACGGCGCGTGTGCACGCGCTATGACCACAGACTGGCATAGGTCGCGGGTGAACGCAGGGAGAGCCACGCGCTCATCGCCCGCTCGATCGATGCTACCACGGCGCGATGGTCCAGGTCGGATGGATGCAGGGCGATGCGCACGATCCGGGCGCGTCGTTGCAACGCCCATCGCATGCGCTCCTGAACGGCCGATGCATGCGCTCGCAGCGCACCGCGCGCGCTCCACCGCAACACCGGCGACTCGAGCGTCAGACCGCACGCGTGCACGAATAGCCTGGCATCGTCCTCGCTCACGGCGAGGCCGGCGTCCCTGACGGCCAGATGCGTCTCCGGCCGCGCAAGCCACGCCGGCGGCACAAAGCCCACGGGCTCGAGTCCGACCGCGCGCAATCGTTCGAGGCTGCGCTCGATTCGGTCGCGCGCGGCGGCATAGTCGAGAGTCAGGAATTCGCCCTCGCGGGCTGTCCTGCCGATGGCGCGGATCTCGTCCCGCCATCGGCGCGGAAGCCCCACTTCATCGTGTCGTTCACCATGCAGGAAAATCTCGGCGCCTTCCGATGCGCGCTCACGCACCCAGTCGACGAAGGCCGCGTGGCCTTCGACAGGCGCCCGCCCGTGCCAGTCGGGAACCACCAGGAGGCCCGGCACGACCCCGTGCGCGCCGCAGAGCCGCCAGAGTGTCTTGACACTCGTCATCAGCGGGGGCGTCACGTCGTGTATCGTGACGAGCAAACGGTTCAGCGACGCACCACCGTTTTGTACAGCGCGAATATCCGGTCGAAGACCGATCGCCAGGAGTGATCCTTCTCGGCATATGCGCGGCCCCTGGCTCCGAGCGCCTCCAAGTCCGACTGGAACAGGCGTACCGCCGTCGCGGCGAGCGCGGCCGGTTCTCCGGATTCGAACTGTGAACCCGCGCCGCTTGCCTCGACCTGCTCGCTGATGCCGCCGCGGTCCGCCGAGAGCACCGGTGTCCCGCTCGCGAGCGCCTCGAGTGGCGCAAGCCCGAACGTCTCATTCGAGCTTGGCGCCACGAACAGGTCGAGCGAGGCGACAAGGTCCGCGATCCTGTCGCGGCTCTTTTCGTAAGGCAGAAAGCGCGCCCATGCGGCGCCGTGCGCCTGGGCAACAAGCTGCCGCCGCATCGGTCCGTCGCCCACCAATGCGAGCAGGGCGCCAGTCTGCCGGTATACCTCGGGCCATGCGTCCATCAGCACGTCCAGTTCCTTTTCCGCGGCGAAGCGTCCCACGAATCCCGCGACCGGGCCGTCGCCGAGTCCATAGCGTGCCCGCACCGCATGCCGTGCGGCGCGACGCGACGGATGGTACTGCTCGAGGTCCACGCCGAGTGGAATGCGGGTGATGCGGTCGATGCCGGCCCGCCGCAAGTCGTTCGCGACGAACTCGGAGCAGACGATCGTGTGCGCGAAATGGCGGTCGATGTGCCGCGCATAGCGCCAGGCGAGGTCGTGCATGGTGCGCCGCAGCACCGTCGCGCGCTCTGGCCACGGCGAGAACACCCGCGGAAAGTTGCTATGGTAGAAGGCGACCACGGGGATGTCGAGACCGCGAGCGGCGAGGCGGACGATCCATGGCACGAATCCCGGGCTTCCGACCTCGATCACGTCAGGTTGCTCGTGCAGGGTGATGCGTCGATTGGTCCGGGTGGCCAGCATGAAGCGGTAGGGTTCCTGCCGTGGCACGAGCGGACCCTGGAGGCGATAACAGCGCGCGCCATTGCTTTCGGTGAGCGCGTCGCGCGGACCGGGGAGCACCAGCACCTGCCGAAGCGCAGGGTGCGTCTCGACATACTGCGCCTTCTCCCGCAGATACGTCCGAATTCCGCCGGTCGTCTCACCATAGAACTCGGTGATGTCCAGCACCGCGAGGCTGGCGGCGGGACGCAGGCGGGGTGGCAGGCTGATGTGCGACAGGTCCAACCGTGAAGCCTTCAACTGGGCGTCGGGAAGGAACAGCGCATCCGCCACGGGTGGAATGGCGACAGTCACCCGGAAAGCTTACAGCGATTCCGAGGCGTTGCGCTACCCGCGTCGCGCGGCCCCGCATACAATTGAGGCACCCCGGGACAACAGGTGCGACGGCAATGCCCCCGACAAAATTGGATGGTCCAGGCATTCAGAAGATGCGGACGCTCGACGAGGCGCTCGTGGCCCTGCAGGGGATCCATGGCATGGTCGAGCGAATGGCGATGGAACTGAAGGCACACAAGCCGGCGGCGGTCCTTGCGCAGCAGGTCAAACGGGCGGCGAGTCCGCTGCAGGGACAGCTGAAGGGACAGTTCTCCCTGATCGCCGACCACGTGTCGTCGCTCATACTGGTCGCGGGCCGCGGAGCTAGCGAGGGCGTGCGGCTCCGAATCCTGCGGGAGCACGTGGGTCAGATTCGCGCAGAGCTGGAAGTCGCCATGCACAAGGTCCGCGAGGAGCATTCGGTGGAAATCGTCTCGCCGGGAAGCTGAGCACGCGGTTGCCCGACCTCGTTCAGGCGCATACCTTTGCGCGATTGCCTCTTTCTCCGGCCCGCGCTTTTCGCCCCCACCAGTTACTCCAAGAGACGAAAGGATCCCGAAGAATGTCCCAGAAGCGTCCGCGCCAACTCGCGTCCGGCGTCTGCATCGCGATGGTGGCGCTCGTGCTTGTTGCATGCGGCCAGCAATACCCCAACACGACCTTCACCAACAACACCGATTTCAACTCCGACATCTACGCGCTCTGGAACCGCCTGCTGCTGCTCGGCACGATCGTATTCGTCTTTGTTGAAGCGCTTCTGCTCTTTACGGTGTTCAAGTTCCGGCGTCGTGAGGGCGCACCCGCTCCCCGGCAGACCCACGGCAACGCCAGCCTCGAAATCGCCTGGACGATCATTCCGGCGCTGATTCTCGCGATGATCGCCGTGCCGACCGTCAAGACCATATGGAAGACCCAGGCGCCGGCGCCGGCGGGCGCGATCGTCGTCCAGGTGATCGGCCATCAATGGTGGTGGGAGTTCCGGTACCCGCAGTACGGCGTGGTCACGGCGAACGAGCTGTATCTGCCCGTGGGGCGCACTGCGAGCTTCGAGCTCACGACACGCGACGTGCTGCACTCGTTCTGGGCGCCGCAGCTGGGCGGCAAGCGCGACCTGATCACCAATCACACGAACCTGCTCTGGTACACGCCCAGGGATTCGCTGGCCGGGAGCGTGTTCAACGGGTTCTGCACGGAGTACTGCGGATCATCGCACGCCAACATGCGGCTTCGCGTGTACACGGTGACGCCTGCGCAATTCGAGAGCTGGGCAGCACACCAGGCGAATCCCGCTGCGCTGTCGCCTGCGCCGGCGGCGGCGGTCAACGCCCCCGTTCCCGCGAAGCCCGCAGTGAACACGGCGAGCCTGGCAGGTGGCCTGACGCCGCCCGCACCGCCACCACCCGCGCCGGTCGGTGCTGTCGCTGCCACCGAAGGCTATGTCTTTCCCCGGGACAAGCTGAACGCGTGGAACGTGCCCATGACGCCATTCCCGACGGGCAGCAACGAAGTGAAATTCGACGATTCGTTGCTTGCGCAAGGCGACGCAGCCCGCGGCCACGAGCTGGTGGGCAACATGGCGAACATGAGCAAAGCGCCGTGCCTCACCTGCCACATCATCAAGGGCGAGTACCCGGGCGTGCTCAAGAACGACGACATGGCGAAGGCGCCGAACCTCACGCACTTCGCCACCCGGCATACCTTCGCAGGAGGCGTCTACAATACAGACGCCCGAACGCTGGCCCGCTGGGTCAAGAACGCCCCGCACATGAAGCCGGGTTCGCTCATGCCGACGCTGGGCCTGGGCGAATACAACCCGGACCCATTGGTCAGGAAGATCATGGCCACGGGTCTCGACGATCGGCAAATCGCCGATATCGTCGCCTACCTGATGTCCCTCAAGTAGCGCGAGGAACGCACCGCAATGGCAACCACAGCCGCCGCCCCTGCATTCGCGCCGGGAAAGGCCGCAGAGTACGGGACGTCAGGAGTCTGGAGCTGGATCACGACCGTCGATCACAAGCGCATCGGCGCGCTCTATCTCTACACCGCCCTTTTCTTCTTCCTGTTCGGCGGCATCGAGGCGGGCATCATCCGGTGGCAGCTGGCGCTCCCCAATCAGCACGTCGTGTCGGCCGAGATGTACAACCAGCTGTTCACCATGCACGGCACGACGATGATCTTCCTCGCCGTCATGCCCCTGTCGGCGGCGTTCTTCAACTTCCTGATTCCGCTTCAGATAGGCGCACGCGACGTCGCGTTCCCGCGCCTCAATGCCTTCAGCTACTGGGTGTACGTGCTGGGTGGCCTTTTCATGACGATCCCGATCTTCTTCAACGCCGCACCAAACGGCGGCTGGTTCGGGTATGCGCCGCTCACCACCATGCAGTTCTCGGGCGGGCTGAACATCGATTTCTGGGTGATGGGCCTGCAGATCCTGGGCATCAGCTCGCTGGCGGCGGCCTTCAACTTCATCACGACGATCATCAACATGCGCGCGCCTGGCATGACGCTCATGCGCATGCCCATGTTCACCTGGATGGCGTTCGTCGTGCAGTTCCTGCTCGTGCTCGCGTTCCCGGTGATCACGATCGCGCTCGTCTTCCTGCTCTTCGACCGCTTTTTCGGCACGAACTTTTACGCCATCGCGGCGGGCGCTGATCCGCTCCTCTGGCAGCACCTTTTCTGGGTGTTCGGGCACCCTGAGGTCTATATCCTCATCCTGCCCGCGTTCGGCCTGGTGTCGGAGATCCTGCCGACGTACTCCCGCAAGCCGCTCTTCGGCTACAACGTGATGGTCTACTCGGGGATCATGATCGGCTTCCTCGGGTTCGGGGTCTGGGCGCACCACATGTTCTCCGTGGGAATGGGGGCCATGGCCGACACGATTTTCGCGCTCACGACAATGCTCATCGGTATCCCGACCGGTGTGAAGATCTTCAACTGGATAGCCACGATGTGGGGTGGCCAGATCCGGTTCACGACGGCCATGAAGTTCGGCATCGGCCTCGTCGGGCTGTTCACCATCGGCGGCATCTCGGGCGTCATGCATTCCTCGCCGCCGGCCGACCTGCAGCAGACCGACACCTATTTCATCGTCGCGCACTTTCACTACGTGCTGTTCGGCGGGTCGATCATGGGGATCTTCGGGGGCATCTACCACTATTTCCCCAAGATCACCGGCCGCTATCTCGACGAGAAGCTCGGCAGCTGGCACTTCTGGATCAACTTCATCGGAATGAACCTGACGTTCTTCCCCATGCACTACAGCGGCATGCTCGGCATGCCACGGCGAGTCTACACGTACGACTCCGGGCAGGGATGGGAGACGTTCAACCTGATGTCGTCGATCGGTACCGTGCTGATCGTCATCGGGACGGCAATCTTTGTGGTGAATTTCCTGCGGAGCCGCAAACACGGGGCGATTGCGCCCAACGACGCATGGGGCGCGGGAACCCTGGAGTGGTCGATTCCGTCGCCGCCGCCGGATTACAACTTTGCGGAGATCCCGGTCGTGACGTCCCGGTATCCCCTATGGGACCTGAAGTCGCCGGACAAGACGGCGGGCATCGCGCACTCGGCGCCTGATTCGCTCACCATCACCGACGCGCACGCCGTCCCGATGCACGAGGAGACGGGGGGCAAGACGGCGGCGCAGCTCGGCATTCCAATGCCGTTCCCGACGGTCAAGCCCGCCATTGCAGCGCTGGCCATCATCGTGATGTTCAGCGGGCTCCTGTTCATGCACGTCGGCAAGTTCTCGGTGGCGATGGCCGTCACGCTGAGTGGCGCAGTGCTGTTCGTCGGCACGCTGTACGCCTGGCTGACCAGTCCCCTCGAATAAGACACAACCGGAGACGATTCCCTTGGCCACCGCCGTCGCACACGAGCCGCACGAACACGCACACTACACGACCACCGGACTCGATCACCGCAAGATCGCCATCTGGGCCTTCATCGGGTCGGAGTGCATGCTGTTCGCGTCGCTCATCTCGACCTACCTGATCTACAAGGGCCGGTCCATCGTCGGCCCGTTTCCGCACGAAGCGTGGACTTCACCCGATGGGCACGTGTTCAAGCCCATTCTGAACATCCCGGTCACATCGCAGTCCACGTTCGTGCTGCTCATGTCGTCACTGGCGATGGTGCTTGCGCTGGCCGCGGTGGAGAACCGCAACAAGCCGAAGCCTGCCCGCATCACCCTTGGCTACAGGATTCTTTCATCGTCCCGCCTGTGGCTCGGGATGACCGCGCTGATGGGCGCGACCTTCCTCGGATACCAGGCTTTCGAGTTCACCTCATTCGTGCACGAAGGGCTCACGATTCGCACGAATCTGTTCGGCTCGTCGTTCTTCACGCTGACCGGTTTTCATGGCGCACACGTGACGGTGGGCGTCCTCTGGTTGCTCACGCTGCTCGCGATCGACTTCAAGCGGGGACTCACCCCGAAGGATGCGCTCATCGTCGACATCTGCGCGCTGTACTGGCACTTCGTCGACGTCGTGTGGATTGCGATCTTCACCCTCGTCTACCTCATCAAATAGGACTCACGGCGCAATGAGCGACCACGGGCACGCCGATCACGCGCACGAGCATCCCACCTGGAAGCAGTACAAGTGGGTCGCGATCATCCTGGGCGTCATCACGGGCATTGAGGTCTGGATCTACTACACGCCCTTCAAGGACTCGCCCTACTTCGTGCCGACCTTGCTCATTCTATCGGCCACAAAGTTCGTGATCGTCGTGATGTTCTACATGCACCTCAAGTACGATCACAAGCTCTTCCGGGCGCTGTTCACCGGGCCATTGCTGATCGCGATGTCAACCATCGCTGCGCTGCTGTTCCTGTTCATCAACAGACATCACGCAGTCGTGTAGGATCAGACTGAGCCGTCGAGCGAGTGCTCGAGCGTCGGGCCCAGCTCAGGGTGCCGGCGCCACAGATACCAGCCCATGAGCGCCGCCGCCACGAGGTTCGCGGCCCCAATCTGGTACCAGGCGAGCGCGCCGAGGATGTCGGGTTTGGAAATCATCATGGCGAGAAAGTAGAACCCCACCTCGAACACAGCGAAGACGAGCGCGAGGCCTGCGACGAGCTGCGGAGTGCGCCGCGACACGTCCAGAAGTTTGCTGGCGACGAGGCCCACTCCGACGAACGCCAGGACGTGGAATACCGTATACGCCGCGGCATTGAAGACCAGAGTGTTCTCGATCCCGTGGCCGAGCACGCCGAGCATGGCCTTGCCAAGCAATCCGGGTGTTCGAAACATCTGACCTGCCATGACGTCGATCACCAGGAACCAGAGCGCGACACCGGCAGCTCCAAGCAGCCCGGCGACGACGCCCTCACGCCAAACCTGTCGCTGTGCGTTCATCTCCCCTCCCGCGCGCCTGCCGTGACAAGGACCCACCTGCAAGAACGTGCGCCACCGTGCGTCGTCGCGCAACACCAGAGGTCGGCCGCGCCGGGGTTCGTTACATTCTACTGAATCATGTCCTGGTTCGTTCCGGTGCCGTTGGTGCTGTTGCATCCTGCCGCGCGCATCGGCTGGAGATACTTCACGGTGCATCCGACCACCGTGGCCGGGATCGTCGCGCTCCTGGTTCTGTACGAGTGGCGCGCGCGCGTGCACGCCCCGCGGGACCCGACGGAGAAGCCGAGCGCAGCCCAGCGAGCGCTGTTCGGGAGCGGCCTGCTTCTTCTATTTCTGTCGCTCAATGGGCCGCTGCACGACCTGAGCGACTACTATCTCTTCGGTGCGCACATGGTGCAGCACCTCGTGCTCACGCTCTGGGTGCCGCCGCTGCTGATCGCGGGCACGCCGGGGTGGATGCTCCGGCCCGCACTGCGCGTGCCGTGGGTTGCGTTGTTCGCTCGCCGGCTCACTGACCCCCGCGTGGCCTTCGTGATCTTCAATACCGTGGTCGCGGCCTGGCATCTGCCGCCCGCGTACAACACCGCGATGGCATGGCACCCCGTGCATATCGTGCAGCACCTCATGTTTCTGGTCAGCGCCACGCTGATGTGGTGGCCACTCGCGAGTCCCCTGCCCGAGCTGCCGCGACTGGCGTACCCCGGCCAGATGCTCTATTGCTTTCTGATGAGCATCCCGATGTCGCTCGTGGCGATCTACATCGCGCTCGCCGATCACGTGCTCTATCCGGCCTACAGCGCGGCCCCGCGCCTGTGGGGAATCACGCCACTCGCTGACCAGCAGATTGGCGGGTTGATCATGTGGGTGCCCGGCGGCTTGTTCTTCCTTCTGGTGATGTCGGTGGTGTTCTTCCGGTGGTCCGCCGTCGACGCCGACCACCGTGCGGGCGCACAAGTCAACTGGAAGCCCGCGCAGCGGTGGGGTTCCGTCGAATGACCGCACCGCCAGCCAAGCGACAGCGGCTCATCGCCCTGGACGTCTTCCGCGGAATGACGGTCGCGGGCATGCTCCTGGTCAACGATCCGGGAACGTGGGCGGCCATCTATCCGCCACTGGAGCACGCGCCGTGGAACGGATGGACCCCGACCGACCTCATCTTTCCCTTTTTCCTGTTCATCGCAGGCGTCACCACGTATCTGTCGCTCTCGGCACGTCGGGCGGCTGGGGCTGGCGATCCCGAACTCGTGCGGCAAATCATGCGGCGCGGGGCGGTGATCGTCCTCTTCGGCCTTATCGTAACGGCCTTCCCGTTCTATCCCATCGCGCGCTTCACCCACATTCGAATACCGGGCGTACTGCAGCGAATCGGCGTCGCATACACCTGTGCGGCGTTACTCACCCTGCGCACCACCCTTAAGCAGCAGATCCTGATCGTCGTCGCGTTGCTGTACGGCTACTGGTTCGCGATGACCCTGTTGCCGGTCCCGGACGCGATGGGAGGCATTGGCGCCAACCTCCTGAGCGAGCCTTCCCGCACGCTGGCGGCGTGGACCGACCGGTATCTCCTCGGCGGCCATCTATGGATCAACTCGAAAACGTGGGACCCCGAAGGGCCGCTGAGCACCATTCCGGCGATTGCCACCGCCATGCTCGGAGTCATGGCTGGGCGGTGGCTCGCACGGAACCGTCCACTTGACGAGCGACTCAACGGGCTTTTTGCGGCAGGTGCCCTGGGAATGATGGTCGGGCTCATGTGGCACTGGTCATTTCCGATCAACAAGAGCCTCTGGACCAGCTCGTACGTCGTCTTCACTGCCGGCATGGCGTGTATTGCGATTGCCGCCATCAGCTGGATCATCGACGTGAAGGGCGTGACCAATTGGACCCGTCCGTTCGTCATATATGGCGTGAACCCGATCATCGCGTTCGTCGGTTCAGGCATGATGGCGCGGCTGATCTACACGCTGTGGAAGGTCGATTTTCACGGGCAGCCGACGCCGGTCCAGTCGGTAGTGTACCAGACCGTGTTCGCGTCATGGCTGGAGCCTCGCAATGCGTCGCTCGCCTTCGCCCTCTGTTTCGTGTTGTTCTGGTTCGTCATCCTCTGGGCGCTCTGGCGCAGAAACATCATCTTCAAAGTGTGAACCCTGTGCTGTTTCCTATCCTGCTCTCCGCGTTGCTGGTGTTCCAGTCACATCGTGCACCGAGGCGCCGCATGGCGCACTCCCGGCCGGGCCACGCCGCGGCATCCTCGGCATCGATCAAGTTCACGACGCCGGGGACCGCCGACCGGCTCGCCAGCGACCTGGGCACCATGATCGGCAACGCGACACGAAGCGGCAAATGGGGCGTGCTGGTTGTCTCACTCACCAATGGCGACACGCTGTTCGGCCGCAACCCCGACTTGCAGTTTCTTCCTGCCTCGACGATGAAGCTCTTCACGTCCGCGGTCGCGCTGGACCGATTCGGTGCGGAAGGGCGGTTCGAGACCGAAGTGCTTCGCGCGGGCGCCGTGGGGCTCGACGGCGTGCTCCGTGGAGACCTGGTGCTGCGGGGTGCAGGAGACCCCACCCTGTCCGGCAAGGCACTCAACGAGGCCCCCGAACCGCCGATGAATGTTCTGGCACGGCAGATCGCCGACCTGGGAATCAGGCATGTGACGGGAACAGTCGTCGGGGATGCCTCAGCATTCGAAGATGCACGCGTGCCGAACGGCTGGCGCACGCGATACCTTGGCGCGTCGTACGCTGCACGGGTTTCAGCGCTCTCATTCAACGAGAACAAAGTGACCGTCCTGGTGCGTCCCGCGGGCTCGCGCGCCGAGGTGTCGTTCCGTCCAGCGATGAGCGGGGTGCCGTTGACCTACGATGTCAGGGTGGTGGCAGGCAGCAGCGGCGCTCGCGTGGGCGTGCGCGAAGACTCCACCGGGCGCGTGCACGTATCCGGATGGGTCGGATCGAAGAGCCGCGAGCGTGCGTACCAGCTGATGGTCGAGCGTCCGGAACTGTTTGCCGCTGGCGCACTCCGGGCCGCGCTCATCGCGCGCGGAGTGGTGGTCGACGGACCGGTACGCTCCGCAACCGCGCCGGTCAACGCGACGCGCCTGACCTCCCTTTCCTCGCCGACGGTGGAGAGGATCATTTCGCAGATGAATGGAGAAAGCAACAATCACTTCGCCGAGCTGCTCTTCCGCAGCGCCGCGCGCGATGTGGGTGTCGCTGGTTCGGCGGAAAATGCCAACACACTGCTGCGACGCTTTCTCTACGAGAAGGCCGACGTGCCGCCCACGATGGTGTTCGCGGCCGATGGCAGCGGGCTCTCGACGCTCGACAGGGTGACACCGCGCGCGATGGTCCAGCTGCTCGGCTATGTGCGGAGGGCACCGTGGGGACCGGTGCTCGAGCAGTCCCTCCCCGTCGCGGGGGAGACTGAGACGCTCCGCCACCGCATGCGTCATACGCCCGCCATGGGCAACCTGCACGCGAAGACAGGCACCACCAACGACGTCGCCTCGCTCGGCGGCTACGTCACCGCCAGAAACGGTGAGCAGCTCGCTTTCTCTTTCATCTACAATGGAAGAGACCGCTGGAGGGCGAAGGCAGCGATGGATGCCATGGGCGCCACCCTCGCGAGCTTTTCACGGTAGACTCTCAGCTCTTCACTCTCGACCTCAGTTTCAACTGTCCGCTCTCGACCCTCGGCTCCCGACTGCAGTCTTCAGCTCTTGACCAGGTGCGCGATTCGATCTGTTGACCACTGAGCGCCCCGGGTCGTTTCCCATCCGGCACGTGGCAGTTCGAACTAGTCCCATACCACGCGAGGGGCGACCACGCCCTACCACCCATTGATCTCGTGTTCGAAAATGCCGTGCGCGTTACCTGCGCCGGTGAACAGGATATTCCGCCCGACCATGCCACTCGAGTTCGCGAGACCCGCGCGATGGGACTGCGACGGCGACGAGAAAATCGCGCCGCGTGAACTCGGAGTCAGACACGACAAGGCGGTCCCCGAAGATGAAACGCCGATATCCCCGGTATAGCGGCGGAAGCTGGTACTCCAGATCCACCGGGACGTTGTCGCACCACGCGTCGTACTCCCGAGGGAAATAGCCATCCTCGTACACGACCCGGTCCCAGCCGTAGGGAAGCGACCGGTACGGATTGCGCGCGGTGTAGCGATAGCGCGGCGAGGAGAAGAACTGCACGGCGATACGCGCATTGTCCTTTCTCCATCGGTTTTCACCGCGACCGTGTTCGTCGTCGCGTCCGCGATCGTCGTCGCGCGCGCGGCCCCGATGCTCCTCGGGGCGCGCCTGTCCGCGCGCATCATCGTCCATTGGCCCGTGCCAGACGCCGTTCATGCGGCCATCAGCATGCTTGCGGTCGTCGTGTTGCGACGCCGGCTGTCTGTCGCTGTTCCGTACGAGCGAAAAACGATGTCATTCAAGTGACATGTTCAGAAGGAAACTCCTGTCATTTCAACTGACATGTTCCTGTATGGCAATGCCTCTTGCTGCCAGCTCCGCGATGTAGCGTTCACCCGGAATGCACTCGTCCGGCGTGTGAACGCCCGCCGGGGTCACGGCTCCGGCAACCTGCAGCTGGCCGGTGACCGAGAGCGAGAACCCCGTGGAACGCTCCATGGCGCTGATGCCGCGCTTGTCATCGTACCGATCGATCAACTCCCAGGTGTGAGTGACGGGTTTGCCGCCCCTGGTTCCTTCGACGATGACGCGCAGTGCCACAAGGTCCTTCGCTTCCGGCTTCCGGAGGTGCGGCGTCATGGCGGCAACCGCCACGTCACGCGGCACCACGTGTTGCCCTTTCACGTCAATCGAATCGAGGGCGAGGAGGCCCAGCTCCCGGATGGCTTCCATGATGTGCGCATGCCCCGGATACCGCAGGGTCTTGTACTCCATGGTGGCAATCCTGCCTTCGTAGCGCGACGACATGGTCGAAAGACCGCCGGCTGTGTGAAAGGCTTCGAGCTCGCCAACCGGGGCGGCGAACGTCACCGCCTCTCGCCCGGAGAGCGCTCTCACCTGCGCGAGCCTGCCGTCGCGAAGGACCCATGAGAGCGTGGTGTAATAATCGAGCACGCCCTCGAGTGAGTAGACGATCTGGTACTTGAGTGCGCCCTCCGGTTCCTGCGGGAGACCGCCGACGTAGATCTTCACCATCGATGCGGAATCCAGGCGTGAAATGCCGAGCTGCGCCAGAATGTTCACCATGCCGGGGGCGAGCCCGCAGTCGGGAACTACCGTGATTCCCCTGGCTCGCGCGAGCGGATCGAGCGCCTTCTGCGCGATGACGATTTCAGTATTGCCGCCCAAGTCGGCGAAGTGCACTCCGGCGTCAATGGCGATCCGTGTCATGTCGAGATTGAAGTAGTACGGGAGCCCGCACATCACGGCGCGAGTGCCTTCCATGGCGTGGCGGACGGCGCCGTGATCCCGCACATCGAGCGTGACGCGCTTCAGTCGCGGGTTGCCGCCCCACGCCGCGAGGTAACCCGGAAGGGCCGCGTTTTCGCGGTCGGCGAGACGGACTTCCGCGATGGCCGCGTTCTGCAACAGGTCGTAGGCGCAGGCCGAGCCCTGAAGGCCGGCGCCAAGGACGAGCATTCGCATGCATGCACCTTCTGCGGTGGGATGGCAGGAAGCGTGTTGTGCTGCGCGGCAATCTATTGGCGGGGCGGGGCCGCGGGCACTGCGAGGACGCATGCGTCAGCGGGCCACGATCACCGCGCCCCGCTTGAGGTCCAGTGTCCATCGGGCGCCCCGGAGAGCCGCACGGCCCGCGGCGCTCTCGAGCCCGACCGGGGCGGCATCGGCGCGCGCAGCGATTCGCACGCCCGGAAAGGTGAGCAGGATGCGCAGTTCATCGCCGCGCGCAGGTGCGCCCGCTCCGGCATGCAGTGTCAGGGTCCTGGCGGCCAGGTTGAAGGTTGGTGTCAATCGCGCCAGGAGATCGAGCCCCACTCGCGCGGTCACAATCGGCTCGAGCCGCGCGGGAACGTTCCTGAACGTCAGCCGTCCGATCGTCACGGTGTGCGCGACCGCAAGGGTCGCGCCGCTCTCGCTGCCGAAGACCTCAACGGCGCCCATCATGTCTGTTGTTGCCGGCAGCACGAGGCCTTCGATGTCGGCAGCGACATCAGCAGGCAGCCTGACGTTTCCGACCTCGATCACAACGCGGCCCAATCCGGCCAGCTCGTTTGGTTCGAGCGGCGTGACCGACGAGTCGGGGCCCGTAAATGAGAACGCGTGCCTGACGAGATAGGCGGCGCGGGCGCGTCGGGGACCATCGAGCGCGCCGTTGTCAGGGAGCGAAGTTCGGCGGGCGACGGCCCGATGCGGCGGGCGGGTTGGGCAGCGAGTACGGAGGCACACAGCGCGAAACAGGCGCCGCGCTTGATCATTTCTCCCTGAACTCCGCCAGCAGTTCCACATCCGGATCGATGATGAGGGCGCGCGGTTGCGTCGCCAGTTCCAGAGGCAGGTCAATCAGCGCCGCGCGCTGGGCCGGTACGTCCACGCGTACACGATGGACGCCTCCGGCTGCGTCGGTCACCGCCACGGTGAGCGGAAAGCGGTACGGCTCAGATCTCGTGTCGGCCTGTGCGACGTCGAGCACGACTCGCCTGCGTGCCCCATCGTAACGCCAGCCCGTGGTGATCCGCGCAAATCCAGGGCGCCTGAGCCATTGATCGAAAAACCATCCGAGCCCGACGCCCGCTCGTCGTTCGACCGCCTGCATCAGATCGTCGGTGAGGGCGGTCTGGTGCTTGTGCGCCACGAAATAGTCGCGAACGCCCGTGAAGAATGCACTGTCGCCAATGAGCGACCGGAGCATGTGCAGCGTCCACCCACCCTTCTGGTAGCTGTTGGCATTCAGGAGCGACATGAGGTCGGTCTGTAACGTATCGATTACCGGCCGCGCTGCGACGGCCGGGTCGCGAAGGATCTGGGCGCGCGTCTGCGCCATTTCGCTCGCGAACGTGCTGTCACCGAACGCGTGACGCGACCAGAGCGCTGCAAAGTATGTGGCAAATCCCTCGGACAGCCACACATGTCCCCACTCGCGTTCCGTCACTGCGTCGCCGAACCACTGGTGCGCCGTTTCGTGGGCAATGAGCGCGGCGGGAGCGCCCCGGGTCCTGAAGAGCCGGTCTGCGTAGAAGATCGCGCTCGCGTTCTCCATGCCGCCGTATCGCGTGCTGCTCTGCAGATGCGCCAGTTTTTCGTACGGAAACGGGCCGATGATGCGCGAGTAGAACGCCACGATGTCACCGGCGCGCGCGAACTCGCCCGGAAGGATGTGCAACTGCTCCGGTGCGACGTATACCTGCTGCGGGACGCAGCCCCCGGACTCGGCCAGTCCGCACGCAGTCGCGCCGAGGTCGAACCGGGCGAGTGGCGCGGCAGCGATCGTCATCAGGTAGACGGGAATGGGACGCGACTCGCGCCAGCGCGTGAGCGTGCGCGCGCCACCTGCGCCACCTGTGGAGCCGCCCAAGTTGCCCGGCGCGGCAAGTGGCGTCTCCTCGAGCAACCGGCCATTGGCCACCACGCGCCGTTCCGAGGGAGCATTCACCGACCAGGTCACCGTGGACTTGTCGGATGGATGATCGATTGAGGGAATCCAGTGGCGCGCGCGATTCGGCCAGTTGTCGCCGAACGCGATCCAGCGGCCAGCCGTGTCGGCTCCGATGATGAGACCATCCGTGGGCACGCCACTGTACGATATGACGACTTCGAGCGTGTCACCGCGTGCGGCACGGGTCGCAATCCTCAGGTGTCTGGCGTCTTGTGCAAATGGCACTGGAGCTCCGCCAACCAGCACGCGCTCTACCTTGAGATCCTCCAGGTCGAGCGTGAGTGTGTCCGCTGCGCGCAGACGCCGAACCGTGAGCTTTGCCACGCCTTCGATTCGCTTGCCCGCATCGGGAAGCGTGAGCGAGAGGTCATAATCGAGCACGTGGAACGCAGGCTGCTGGCTCTGTATCGGCGCTGCCGCAACGACCACTGCGAGAACGAGCGAGAAGCGCACGCGTCAGGCCTCAGCGCGAAACACGGTAGATACCTCCACCCAGATCCTCCGCAACCAGTACCGATCCGTCCTTCCACACTGCGACGTCAGCCGGCCTGCCCCAGCGCGACCCGTTCGGCCGCTGGAATCCCCACAGGAAATCTTCGGTGCTCACCGGACGATTGTTGGCAACGCGAATCCGCACCACTTTCGCGCCCGTGGGGACGTCGCGATTCCAGGATCCATGAAACGCGACCAGAAGGTCGCCGCGGGTCTCCGCGGGAAACTGCGTCGCATTCGTGAGGAAAGTCATGCCGAGCGGCGCCGAGTGCGCCTGCATCTTGAGTGCGGGCGCCAGGGTACGATCGCAGCGTGCCTGATCGTGATACTCGGGGTTCGGAATGCGGTCGCCGTAACAGTAGGGCCAGCCGTAGTCGCCGCCATCCTGCAGGATGTTGATTTCCTCCGGGGGGAGATCCTCGTGGTTCGGGGGGAGGTTGTCACGCTCATTCTGCGACACCCAGATCTCCCTCGTTACCGGATGCACCGCCATGCCGACGGCGTTGCGCAGGCCCCGCGAGTAGACGCGGCCGCCCTTTCCGTCCAGATCGTATCGCATCACGGCCGCGCGATCGGGGGAAGTCTCCACGCACAGGTTGCACGACGAGCCGATGGAGATGTACATCCCGCTGTCGGCGCCCAGCACGATGCTGCGCGTGGAATGCCCTCCGTTCCCCGAGTAGGTGGCGAGCACTTCCGGAGTTGTGACCGCCTTCCCGTTCCTGATCTGCACGCGCACCACCGCACCAGTGTTGGCGATATACAGCCAGTTACCACGCCACGCCATTCCATGCGGCCCGTCGAGGCCCCGTACGGCCACAGTCTGGGAATCGGCCACGCCATCGCCATTCACGTCCACGAGCCGGGCGATCTGTCCGGCGCCGGTCTGGCTCACATAGAGCGCCCCATCCGGTCCCACCGTCATCACGCGCGCGCCGCTGACGTGCGCGAACACTGTCACCTTGAACCCGGGCGGCACGTGAAGCGAGTCAGCCGCAGCGCCGGAATCGACAATCCGGGCCGCATCGGAGGACGCGGGTCCCGTGCAGGCCAGGTGAGACAATGCGGCGGCAACCAGTGGGAAGGACATCATGCGCATGGCAAGGATCCCCAAACGGTGTGCACTATCGCCGGAAGATCTTGCCGAGCACACCGCCCGGCGCCCCGCCGCCGACCTTCCCTGCCGCTTCCCGGAGTTCATCGGCGAACTCGGGAGCCGTTGCATACCGCTCCTCCATGTTGCGCGCCATCGCCTTCGTGAGCACGCGCTCCACCGCTTCGGGCACATCGGCTCCCCGACGGCGTTGCCGTATCGGAATGGGGTCGCTGCGCAGCCGTGCGATCATCTGTTCCTGCTGCGTTCGGCCCTCAAAGGGTAACTCCCCGGTGAGCATCTCGTATGTCATCAGCGCCAGCGAATAGATGTCCGTCCGCGCATCGAGTGGCTTGCCTCGCAACTGCTCGGGGCTCATGAACTCCGGGGTGCCGAGAATGATGCCTGTGGCGGTCAGCTTCTCCAGCTCGCCGCCTGCCCTGCGTTCCTTGGCGAGGCCGAAGTCCATGACCACCGCGTGCTCCGTGCCGTCGGGCCTGGTGGAGATCATGACATTCTCGGGCTTGAGGTCGCGATGGATGATCTTGAGCTGGTGGGCGATGTGAAGACCCGCCGCAATCTCCGACACGAATCCGACCGTCATTGCCAGGGGGAGTGAGCCCCGGCCGTTGGTGCGGTCGGCAAGGACTTCTCCCTCCACGAACGGCATCACCACATACACCAGGCCGTCCTCGGTTTCGCCCATGCGCACGATGTGGCACACGTTCGGGTGCGCGAGCCGGATGCCGAGCGCCGCCTCGCGGCGCAGGCGCGCCATGGCGTTCTCGTCTTTCGACAGGTTCGGCGAGAGGATCTTGATCGCGTACCGCTCGTTGCTGGAGACGTCGTGCGCGAGGTAGACGTAGGACATCCCGCCCTCGCCCACCTTCTTCACGATGGCGTAGCGGCCGTCGAGCACCTGGCCAGCCAGGTTCGCGTGGCTGATCACCTTCTTCTGGGCGATCTCAGGCGTGTTCGCGCGAGGTGTCGTCGCGCGTGGCGCCACCCCCGCGGGCGCCGCGGGCGCCGCAGCCACCGGCGGCGTGGCCGCGCCCCCAATGAGCCGGCCGCCGTCCTTCGTG
>DASZZO010000027.1:0-7799 GCA_035544915.1 Gemmatimonadaceae bacterium
CGCAGGCGGGGGTGGGAAGGGAATGCGGGTGGTGCGCAGCGCCGGCGAGATGGAGGCAGCACTCGACGCCGCGCGCCGCGAGGCCAAGAGCGCGTTTGGTGACGACGCGGTGTATGTGGAGAAATACATCGAGGGGCCGCGCCACGTCGAAATCCAGGTCCTCGCCGACCAGCACGGGACGGTGGTCTCGCTGGGCGAGCGCGAGTGCTCCGTGCAGCGACGGCACCAGAAGATGATCGAAGAGGCGCCGAGCGTGGCTGTCACACCGGCGCTGCGCAAGGAAATGGGGGCGGCCGCCGTGCGCATCGCTCGCGCGGCCGGATACGTGAATGCCGGCACGTGTGAGTTCCTGCTGGACAAGAGTGGAGAGTTCTATTTCCTGGAGATGAATACGCGCATCCAGGTCGAGCATCCCGTTACGGAGCTCGTGACTGGGATCGACCTCGTCCAGTGGCAGCTCCGGATCGCCGCCGGCGAGGCGATCACCTTTCCCGCTGTTATTGAGCCACGGGGTTGGGCCATCGAGTGCCGCATCACGAGCGAGGATCCGGCGAATGGGTTCCTGCCCTCTACGGGACTCATCGAGTATCTGCGCGTTCCTGCGGGACCGGGAGTGCGGTGGGACGGAGGCGTCGAGACGGGCAGCGTCGTCGGGCTGTTCTATGATCCGATGCTGGCCAAGCTCATCGTGTGGGGCCCGTCGCGCGACGAAGCCGTGCGACGAATGCACCGGGCACTGCTGGAACTCACGGTCGATGGAGTCGAGACCAGTCGCGATTTCCACCTGCGGGTAATGGAGGATGACGAGTTTCGCCGCGGAGCGATCGAGATCCAGTGGCTCGAGCGGAGGCTGCCCTCCCTTCTGGCAGCGCAGGCATCAGGCGCCCAGCTCGAGGCTGCCGCCATCGCCGCGGCCCTCATCGCACGGCGGGACGACCAGCGCCCGGCGGCCGGTTCAGGAGAGCAGGGCACCGGTGCGCGCGCACGCCGGGACCCGTCCGAGTGGGCCGCGATCGCGCGTCGCGAGGGCCTGCGGGCGACGTGACCCAGCTGCTATCGCTCGACGTCGAATCGATCGCAGCCGGCGGCGACGGTATCGCGCGACACGACGGTCTGGTGGTTTTCGTGCCGCGCACCGCGCCGGGCGACCGCGTGGCGGCGCTGGTGGAGCAGAAAGGTCGCCTTGCGCGCGGAATCCTGCAGCGCGTCGAGCGCCCAGCCCCGGAGCGCGTCACGCCAGAATGCCCCCATTATGAGGGAGACCAATGCGGAGGGTGCCAGTTGCAACACCTCTCCCTCGTCGCCCAGCGTGAAGCGAAGCGCCGGATCGTCGCCGACTCCTTTCGGCGCATTGGACGACGGGAAGTGCCTCTGCCGGACCTGCGCACCGACAACAAGCCCTGGCGGTATCGAAGCAAGCTCACGCTGGGACTTCGGCGAACCCGGGGGCGCTGGATTGCCGGGCTGCACCCGCTGGGTGATCCGGGCGGCATATTCATTCTGAACGATTGCCTGATAGCCGACGAACGCCTGATGGTAGTCTGGCGCGAAATCATGGCGGCTGCGAGATACTTCCCCAATGCGGACGTTCTCCGCGGCGCAGTTCGACTCTATGGCTCGCCTCACTCCGCGGCCGGCCTCGTACTCGAGGGTGCGCGGGATTGGGGCACGCATGCGGACTTCTTCGCCAGCACCCCGTCGCTCGCGGCGCTCTGGTGGACACCCGACGGTGGAGCCCGGCGGCTGCTGCATGACCGCGGCCCCCGCGGGCCCGACCACACGTCCGGCGCGTCCTTTGCGCAGGTGAACCGTGGCGTTGCCGCTCTTCTCCAGGCGTTTGTGATCGGGAGTGTCGTGGCGTATGCACCCCGGACCGTCGTCGACGCGTATTCCGGTGCGGGCGACTCGGCCGTCGCGCTCGCCAAGCGCGGCATCCGTGTCACGACGATTGAGCTTGACCCGGACGCGAGCGCGTACGCCCGAGCGCGACTTCCGGCCGGATCCCGCGCCCTCACCGCCCGTGTTGAGGACGGGTTGGGTGCGGCGCTTCCCGCTGACGTCGTAATCCTGAATCCACCGCGCGCAGGCGTGGACCCGCGCGTAACGGCACGGCTCCGCGCCGACGGGAATGTTCGAGCGATCGTCTATGTGAGTTGCGATCCGGCGACACTCGCCCGCGATGTGGCCCGGCTGCCCGCGTGGCGCGTCGCCCGGGTGACCGCCTTCGACATGTTCCCGCAGACGGCGCACGTGGAGACCGTGTGCGAGCTCGTCCCGGAGCACGCAGGGTGAGATACATCGTCGACATCGACGGCCGGCGTGTCGAGGTAGGGCTGAACAGTGACCTCGCATCCGTCGACGGCGGCCTCCCCCGCAAGGTAGGGCTGGCCGACGTCGCGGGCACTCCGGTGCGGCTCGTCATGATCGGCGACGAGGCAAGGGAGGTCCACCGGGTCATCGCGCACCGCGATGGCGCGCGCGGGCGCTACGTACTGCGGATCGACGGCCACCGGTATGGCATCGAGGCCCTCGACGAACGAACTCGCGCCATCCGCGACGTCTCGCGCGCCGCACGGTCCGCGCAGGGAACCAGACCGCTGACGGCTCCCATGCCGGGGCTCGTCGTGCGGGTACACGTCGCGCCCGGCGACCTCGTCACGGCCGGCCAGAGCATCGTCGTAATGGAAGCCATGAAGATGGAGAACGAACTCAGGGCACCGGCCGCGGGGAAGGTGAAGGCGGTGCGCGCTACCATCGGGGCCGCGGTGGAGAAGGGAGTAGTTCTGGTGGAATTCGACTAGCGACTCCCGCCCTTGGCCGCGGGTCCATTCACGAGGCACGGTATTCGATGGTTGCTCCAAGGGGACGAAGCCGCATATTCGAGCGGCAACCCGGTGAGATCATCGAGATGAGTTCAGCAAACCTAACCACCCGAGGCAGAGGCTCTCGAACGGCCCCCCAAGCTTGGGCGCGTCGGCCGCGTCGTCGCCGTGATTGATACCACCGCGCATTTCGATCGGCGGTGCCGGTACTGCGGAATCGCGGTGCCTTCTGGTATCGGGTTTTGCTCTGGCTGTGGCGCGAATCTCGAGCCAAGTCTCGCGAGCGATCTGCTCGATCGGCTCGGCGAATTGTTTGCGGGAGAGCTCGAAATGCTCGGTGAGCTCGGCAGAGGCGGTATGGCTGCGGTGTACGCCGCGTTTGATCCGGCGCTCGAGCGCCGGGTCGCTGTCAAGGTGCTCCTGCCCGAGTTCGCTGCGGATGCCGATATGGCAGCGCGTTTCGTGCGCGAAGCACGGACAGTGGCGGCCCTGCGACATCCTCACGTCGTTTCAGTTTACGGTGCGCGCGCTCGCGGCGACGTGCACGCCATAGTGATGCAGTTCGTCGAAGGGCGTAGCCTTGACGTCGTACTGGGGGAACGCGGGGCGCTTCCCACAGCCATGACCGCGCTCGTGCTTGCGCAGGTTGCCGCAGGGCTCCAGCACGCTCATGATCGTGGCGTCGTACACCGTGACGTCAAACCTGCCAACGTGCTCCTCGACCACGAGGGATTCGCTGTCGTCTCCGACTTCGGCATCGCGCGCCGACCGGGTGTGGCGCCGATTACCGCGAGCGGCGTAGTGATTGGCACACTGGCGTACATGAGCCCGGAACAGCGTGCGGGCGACCAGGTGAGCGCAGCGGCTGATCAATACGCGTTCGGCGTGATGGCGTTTGAGCTGTTCACAGGACGCCTGCCCTTCACAGGAAGCCTCGCAGAGATCAACAGCGCGCACCTTTGGCAGGCGCCGCCTTCACCGCGATCGCTAAGGGCCGATTTACCCCCGGCAGTTGATGCACTCATCCTGCGCATGCTCGCGAAGGATCCGGCGGCACGGTATCCGACGTTCCGCGAGGCAGAGCGGCTGTTGCGATCGCTTGTGCCCGATGAGCGCGGCACCACAGTCGTCATGGCGAGGTTCTCGAATCGCGAGAAACCGCCAGCCATCCCCGTGCCTCTCACGAAAGAAACGTTGGGACGGTCGGGAAAAGTGGCCGCGCCTCCCAAAAGAAAGGCGGCCGTTCGATCGTCGCCGGAGCTGGGAGTCCTCCAGCGATCCCCCGTCCTGTCCGCGTTGGTCGTAGCGGCCGTGCTTATTGCCGGAACCAGCCTCTGGCGGGCTATGGGGAAAAAAGTCCCTCAAGACGTGGCTTCCGAGCCTCTGCACGAAACGGCGGGTGGACCCGGAACGGCCTTCGGGGACGAGAGGCATAGAGGGGCAGCGTTACCTGCGACCCGCAAGGCGCCCTCCAAGTCAGCGCCCGCGCCGCTGCCGGCACCTGGGCGAAGCGATAGCGCGAACGGGTCCAACGTTCCACCAAGCCCGGGCTCAGCCGCCTCCGCTGCCGCCATGAAGATGACCGAATCACCTCCAGCCCAGCGAGAAGCGGATTCCCTCGTGGGCCGGGAACCGATGGCGACGCCCACGTTGGCTGATGCGCGCCGGATCGGCCGCGAATTCGTGACGTTGCTGAATCACCGCCAGTGGCGGGAGGTCAGCCAGCTTCTCGACATCGGTGGAAATGCCTCGCAACGCGACGAACTGGTCCGGCTCACGCGCGGCGCCGCCGAGTTCGCTGCTGGATTCGATCGCATTCCCGCGACGCCGGTGGCTACTGCAGACGGCTTTGAAACGGAGTTTGTTGTGGATGTGCAGTGGCGTGGTGGGCGAACGACGATGCCTGTTCGTGCGACGGCCGTCCTGAAGGATGGCGCCTGGCATCTGGCGGGCTTTGCAGTGAAGCCGTAGAGTAGCGATCGCTCCTCAGCCACCCACAACCCGTGAGAGTCATGTTTCTCGCATCGCTTGGCGGACGCGCAATTGCCTTGCTCCTCCTGGCAGCGACGAGCGCGTGTGCCACCTCGGCCGTGCGCCGCGGCGCCGTTGCCATCTCCGATGCCGATCGCGAAGCCAGACACGCGCTCGCGCTTGAGGCCCAGATCGACGCTGCCAGGATACCGGCTCGTTCGTTCACGGTGCTCCCCTTCGCGGTTGCCGCACCTGACACGCTGCTGCAACCGCTTGGCTTTGCGATGGCGGATTTCCTGACGGCCGACTTGTCGCACACGTCCCAGCTCGAAATGGTCGAGCGGCAGCGGTCAGAGGCGATTCTTCGGGAGCTGGACTTGGTGGACCGTGGCGTGGTCGATCCACGCACCGCGCCGCGCGTGGGCCGCCTTGTCGGGGCACGTCGACTGCTCATCGGCGATGTTTCGCGGGGGGCGAACGGCGACATCGTTGTGAGTGCGCGCGTGGTGGACGCGATTGCCGGAACGGTTGCCCCGCTTTTGACCGGCACGGCGCCGATCGCGCGAATCATCGACGCTGAAAAGGCGCTGGCATTCCGAGTGTTTGAGGAACTGGGCATCACGCTAACGCCGTCCGAGCGGGCGAGCGTGGAGCAGCGACAGACGACGAACGTGGCAGCCGCCGTCGCGTACGGCCGCGGCGTTCAGGCCGAGGCGCGCGGCGATGCTGCGAGCGCGGTGGCCGCGTTCCAGGAGGCGATGCGCCTCGACGCGACCTTTGCCGCAGCTCGCGCTCAGCTCGCGGCGGCGCCGCCCGCCGTGTCAACGCGGGCAGGAGGACTGCAGCGCGTGCTCAGTCTTTCCGCGCAGGCCATTAACGCACCCGCGCCAACGCGACTGCCGGAGGCTGTCGACGTCCCGCTTCGCGCCAACATCCTGACATTCATCCTGACCATCCGGGTGTTCTGATGCGACGTCTCCGTCCAGCAATGCTCACCGCGCTGAACGCGGCATTGCTCCTCGCTCCCTCTGCGCGAGCGCAGGAATCACTGCTCCCGTCCACCAGCTGGGCGCTGGCCCCCATCTTTACGACGTGGCATTTCGGCACGTCGATTCCACAAGCGGGGGGATCGGTGAAGGACGTGCGGCAGTTCGCCCTGCCGGTCCGGGCTGGGATGACGCTCGGTGACCGCTGGAGCGTCGACCTCAGCGGAGCTGCGTCTACTAGCTCGGTGCAGGTGGAGAACGCTGGCGCAGTGCGCACACTCACGCTGAACGGTCTGACCGATGTCAAGCTCAGGGTGTCGGGTGCCCTGGTCGGCGATGGACTTGAGGTGACGGCCGGGCTGAACATTCCGACTGGTGCCACCGGACTAAGCGCGGACCAGACTGCAGTCCTCCAGACCATCGGAGCGCCCGCCCTGCGCATGCCGGTCAGTGCGCTGGGGCTCGGGCCCGGTGCCACCCTCGGCCTTGTTGGCGCCCGCACGGCAGGTGCTTGGGCGCTCGCACTTGGTGCATCGGTGGAGAAACGCACCGAGTATACGCCGATCGAGTTGGCGCTCGCGGGCGGCAAGTCGCCTACCAAGGTTACTCCGGGCTCAGCACTCCATGTGACCGTTGGCGCGGAACGCGGCATTGGGGACAATCGGCTCTCGCTGCTGCTGGTGGCGGACGGGTACTCGACGGATCAAGTGAAGATCGGGCTCGACGGCGGCGCGACGGCAAATAGTAGCTACAAGCTTGGGCCCCAGCTCATGGCGCTCGGCCGACTCGACCTCGCTGCGCGTGGGTGGCGTGATGCGAACACGGCGCTTGTCGTGCGGTACCGGTCGACATTCACCGACGCGTCTGGTATGGCGGTGCCGGGATCGAACGCCGCGTACGTGGAGGCGTCGTTGGCAGGCGTGCGTGGCGGTGCGACCGGACTTGGGCTGATACTCGGCGCTGACGCGCGATACCATACAGGTCTTTCGTTCACCGACGCGCTGGTAGGCGCCGCGGTGAGCGCAGGCGGCGTGACACTCGGCGTTGAGATACCGACGGGATCGGCCGTGTTACGGCTCGCGGCGCGCGGACAGTACGGGCAGTTCAATACGGGCACGGCGCGCTCGAGCGCTGCCGGTCTCACGCTGATGGGAGCGGTTGGTGCGCGCGGGCAGGCACGCTGATGCGCCGTTCGCCTGCTGTACGCGTCTGGCGTGAGCTGGGTCCCTGGGTCGCGGCGATGGTCGTGGGCGCGTGTGCGGACAAGGCGTTGCCGCCGACCGGTGCGCGCTCCTCGGTGTTGTCGCTGCGCGTCCGCGCGAACGTGGCGTCCCAGGTTGGGGCGGCGACGCGCCTGCTCAGCGTGCACGTCGGCTACAAGCGCCCCACGAGCGACACCCTCATCTCGTTGGCGACGCAGGAGGCGCAGGTCACCGCCGGCGGTACACAGCAGCTCTCGCTCTCGGTGGATGTCAGCAGGTGTCTCGCGGATCCGGCGCGGGGCGGTGCGGGCAGTGTCTGTCCGCTGCAGTTCGCGTTCTCGCTGCTCGATGCGAACCGGGTGCTGCTCGACAGTGTGGATGTCGGCCCGATCAACGCGACGCCGGGGGTCGGGTCGACTGCGCCGCTGACGGTGGACCTGGGCAATGTGGCAACGATTGCGGTGACGCCTGATACGGGTACGGTCACGGCGGGGGGCACGGTGCAGGTGGCCGGCACGGCGCGGGACGCGGCGGGCAAGGTGCTCGCGGGCCGGGCGATTGTCTATGCGAGTTCCGACACGACGATCGCGACGGTTTCCCGCAGCGGCGTGGTGACCACGCGGACGGTGGGCGCGCTCACGATCACCGCGTCCGTGGGGGCGACGGCGGGCGTCGCACAGATCAATGTGTCGCCGCTCGTTTCCTCCTCGCTCGCCGCGAGCGAGTTTTTCACCTGTGCTTTGAATGTTGTGGGAGCGGCGTACTGCTGGGGCAGCGACACGTTCGGACAACTCGGCGACGGTCGGAGTTCGGCAAGT
>DASZZO010000028.1:0-22895 GCA_035544915.1 Gemmatimonadaceae bacterium
GCCTCCCGCTTGCGATGGAGTTCTGCGATGCGGGGTTCAACGTGGTCGGCTTTGACGTGAGTGCGCGCGTCGTCGACCTGCTGTCGCGTGGGGAGTCGCACATTCAGGATATTCCGGCCGCCCAGGTGGCCAGGCACGTGAAGTCGGGACGTTTTCGCGCGACGACGGACGAAAAGGAGCTGAGTGGCGTGGATGCCTTTTCGATCGCGGTTCCGACGCCACTGGCCAAGACTCGCGACCCGGATATGTCGTACGTCATCGCGGCGGCCGAGACTGTGGCGCGGCAGGCGCATCCGGGTGTGCTGATCGTACTCGAAAGCACCACGTATCCGGGCACGACGCGCGACGTGCTGCAGCCGCGCCTCGAGGCAAAGGGCCTCACGATCGGAGAGGACGTGTTTCTCGTCTTCTCGCCAGAGCGGGTGGATCCCGGCAACCCCACGTGGCACACCAAGAACACGCCCAAGGTCCTCGGCGGCATTACGCCGGCGTGCACCGAGGTCGCCGCGGCGTTGTACGGCACCTGCATCGACACGATCGTGCCGGTTTCGTCACCGGAGTCCGCGGAGCTGGTGAAACTGCTGGAGAACACGTTCCGTTCCGTGAACATCGGCCTCGTCAACGAGATGGCGATTGTGTGCGACCGGCTCGGCGTGGACGTGTGGGAGGTGATCGAGGCCGCGGCCACGAAGCCATTCGGCTTCATGAAATTCTCCCCGGGGCCCGGCATCGGCGGGCACTGCATTCCGCTCGACCCGCACTATCTGGCCTGGAAGATGCGGACGCTCAACTACAAGACGCGATTCATCGACCTCGCCAGCGAGATCAACTCGGCGATGCCGGACCTTGTGGTCGAAAAGGTCGCGCGTGCGCTCAACGACGAGAAGAAACCGGTACGCGGAAGCCGGGTGCTCGTGATCGGCCTGGCCTACAAGCGCGACATTGACGACATGCGCGAAAGCCCCGCGCTCGACGTGATCCGCCTGCTCGCGGAACGGGGCGCGGATGTGGTGTACCACGATCCCCATGTGCCCCGGTTCCGCGACGAGGAGACGGAGCACGAAAGCGTCGCGTTCACCGACGCAGAACTTGCCCGGGCCGATGCCGTGGTAATCGTGACCGACCATTCCTCGATCAACTATCAGCGACTCGTAGACAAGGCGACGCTGGTCGTCGACACGCGGAATGCGCTCGGCCGGACGAAGCCGTCGCGCGCGCGTGTCGTCTCGCTCACGTCGAAGGCGGTGCACTCTTGAAGATTGCGGTGATCGGCACCGGTTACGTCGGGCTCGTTGCCGGCGCCTGCTTTGCGGAAACGGGAAGCCAGGTCACGTGCGCCGATCTGGATGAGGCGAAGATCGAAGGGCTGATGCGAAACGTGCTCCCGATTTTCGAACCCGGGCTCGAATCGCTCGTGGAGCGGAATCAGGACCAGGGCCGACTTGCCTTCACCACCGATGTGGCAGCGGCCATCACATCGGCGGAGGTCGTGTTCATCGCGGTCGGCACCCCGCCCGACGAAGATGGCTCAGCAGACCTGACGCACGTCCTCAGCGTTGCGGACCAGATCGGCAGGCACCAGGCGCGCGAGCTGGTGATCGTGACGAAGTCCACAGTGCCGGTCGGGACGGCCGAGAAGGTTCATGCCGCCGTTGCGAAGCATGCCGGCTTTCCCTTTCACGTCGTCTCGAACCCCGAATTCCTGAAGGAAGGCGCGGCGGTCGATGACTTCATGAAGCCCGACCGCGTGGTCCTCGGCGTGGAGTCCGATTTTGCGCGCGGCGTGATGGCAGAGCTCTACGCGCCCTTCGTCCGCACAGGGAAGCCCATCATCTTCATGGATATCCCATCCGCGGAAATGACAAAGTATGCGGCGAACGGCATGCTCGCCACGCGCATTTCATTCATGAATGAAATCGCCAACCTGTGCGAGAAGGTCGGCGCGAACGTGGATCTGGTGCGCAGGGGCATCGGCAGCGACTCGCGCATCGGAACGTCCTTTCTGTTTCCGGGGCCCGGCTATGGCGGATCGTGCTTTCCGAAGGATGTAAAGGCGCTGGTCCGCACGTCGACGGAGCAGGGCGAGCCCTCGCTCGTGCTGCGCGCGGTTGAAGACGCCAACGAGCGGCAAAAACTGCGCCTGTTCGAGAAACTGAGCGTCGCGCTCGCGGGGAAGGTGCGGGGCACGCGCATCGCGCTGTGGGGACTGGCGTTCAAGGCGCAGACCGACGACATGCGCGAGTCGCCGGCCCTCACGCTCATTCATGCCCTCCTTGACGCCGGTGCCCGTGTCATTGCCCACGACCCTGCCGCCCTGCGCGAGGCCGAGCGGCGCATCGGAAAGCGCATCGAGTACGCGCGGACCAGCTACGACGCGCTGGCGGGCGCGGACGCGCTGGTGGTCGTCACCGACTGGAACGAATATCGCTTTCCCGATTTCGCGCGCATCAAGGCCGCACTTGTCCGCCCGATTGTGATCGACGGTCGCAACCTGTACGACCCCGTCAAGATGCGTGCCCTCGGCTTCACTTATCACTCCATCGGGCGCGGCAGCGAGTGAAGGTCCTGATCACCGGCGCCGCCGGATTCCTCGGCTCGCATCTGAGCGACCGCTTTCTGGCCGACGGCCACACCGTTGTGGGGCTCGACAATTTTATCACGGGCCACCGGGAGAACATCGCGCATCTCGCCGGCAGAGACGACTTCACGCTGATGGAGCACAACATCTCCACCTATACACGGGTCGAGGGCGAGCTGGATGGGGTCCTGCACTTCGCCTCTCCGGCCAGTCCCGTCGACTATCTCGAGTTGCCCATCCAGACGCTCAAGGTGGGATCACTCGGTACGCACAATGCGCTCGGCATCGCAAAGGCCAAGAACGCGCGCTTTTTCCTCGCTTCGACGAGCGAGGTTTACGGCGATCCGCTCGTTCATCCGCAGCCGGAAAGTTACTGGGGCAACGTAAACCCAATCGGTCCGCGGGGTGTCTATGACGAAGCCAAGCGCTTCGCCGAGGCGATCACCATGGCATACCATCGCTATCACAGCGTGGACACCCGGATCGTGCGGATCTTCAATACTTACGGTCCGCGAATGCGTCCTCGCGACGGGCGGGTCGTCTCGAACTTCATTGTGGAAGCGCTGAACGGCGAGCCGATCTCCATGTACGGCGACGGCTCACAGACGCGTTCGTTCTGCTACGTGTCGGATGAGATTGAAGGGATCTACCGCCTCTTCATGCGCGGCGACGCCAACCCCACGAACATCGGCAATCCCACGGAGCATACCGTCAGACAGCTCGCCGACATGGTCGTCGAACTGACGGGTACGAAGTCGCAGATCGTCCGCAGGCCGTTACCAGAGGACGATCCGAAGGTGAGAAAGCCCGACATCAGCCGCGCGAAGGCAATGCTCGACTGGACTCCCCAGGTGGAGATCCAGGACGGACTTCGCCGGACCATCGAATACTTCCGCGGGCTGATGGGCACGCCGCGAATGATCTCGAACCGATGATGCGAACCGGAGGACGGCGAGGGGGTAATGGGACTGTGCGCTCCCTCCCGTCCCGCCGCTCCGGTCGAGCCCTCATCGCTCTCATCGCCCTGGCGGCGTGCGCGCCCGGATTCCAGATCAAGCGATACCATACGAATCCCGATCTCTACCAGGCGGCGTACCAGGAATACACGCGCAAGAAATGGGATAACGCGATAGCCGGCTTCGAGCGGCTGACGCTGGACTTGTCGGCGCGCGATACGCTTTTGGCCCGTGCCCACTGGTATCTGGCGATGGCGCACGAACAGCGGGGCGACCATCTGCTCGCGGCCACCAGTTTCTTGCGCCTCGCGGAGTTGTTTCCCGACGACACGCTGGCAGACCGTGCCCTCCTTTCCGCGGGAAATGCGTACGCGCGGCTCTGGCGCAGTCCGGGACTCGATCCGCAGTACGGAACGCTCGCCCAGATGCAGTACCGGCTGCTCGAGAGCATCTATCCCGACTCGCCGCTCCGCGAGAAGGCACGCCAGGGAGCTCAGCAGGTTGATGAGTGGCTTGCCGAGAAGGAGTATGAGACTGCCCAACACTACGGGAGGCGGCACGCGTGGGACTCCGCTCTCATCTCATACAAGTTCGTGGTGAAGGAGTATCCAAACACGCAAAGGGTTCGCGACTCCCTGATGCGCATGGTGGAAGTGTACCGGCGTCCCGAACTGAAGTACATAGAAGAGGCAAGAGAGACCTGTGGCACCCTGCGCGCGGCGTATCCGGCCGATGCCGAGATCATGAAGCTGTGTGGCGCCCCAACCGCGAACACCGATTCCGCATCGACGGCGGCTGCGGCCGCGAGTGCCAAGCCGAAGAAGGTGCCGTAGCGGCGCGCGGCGCGCGCGCCACCTGCGCACCGTCCCTCAGCCGAATGCGCATCGGAATTTTTGGGGGTACGTTCGACCCGCCGCACGTGGGGCACCTCCTGGCGGCGAGCGACGCCATCGAGGCGCTGGCGCTTGATCGGGTCCTCTTGATACCGGCCGCACAACAGCCGCTCAAGGCGGACTCGGCTGCTGCACCCGCAAGAGACCGGCTGGCGATGGTTCGCGCCATGGTGGAGGGTGATGCGCGATTCGCGGTCGATCCCGTCGAAATCGAAAGGGGTGGGTTATCTTACACCGTCGAGACGCTGCGCGTGTTGCATGAGCGCTGGCGCGCAGACAAGCAACTTGCCCTTTTCCTGCTTCTGGGAGCCGATGCCGCTGTCACCCTGCCGAAATGGCGCGAACCTGAGGCGATCGCCGCCCTGGCCGAGATCGTAGTACTGACGCGCTCGGCTCATCCAGCGACGGTTGCGGTGGGTCAAATTTCGGGCCAGTGGATCACCACGAGGCGAGTCGACCTGTCCTCGACGGAGATCCGCGCACGGGTACGAGCGGCGAAATCCATCCACGGGTTCGTGCCCGACAAGGTCGCCGCGTACATAGCTGGGGCTGGCTTGTACCGCTAACGGAGTCTGAATCAGGGAATGCTCAAGAAAGTCATCGGATCCGTCTTCGGCACGCGCCACGAACGCGAGCGCAAGCGCGTGCAACCGATTGTCGACGCGATCAACGAACAATACGAGCGGCTGCGCGTGGTGTCCGACGACGACCTCAGGGCGCAGACGGCAAAGTTTCGCGCCGTCATCCGGGAGCGGACGGCGGAACTGCAGGGCAGGATCGATGAACTGAAGGAGAAGAAGAAGGTCGCGTCCGACCCCGCGGAACGCGAAACGATCGACCGTGAACTGAGTGGCGCCGATGGGCAGGGTGGACTGGAGCGCGATTTCCGCGCGGCGATCGGCCACGTGCTTGACGACCTGCTGCCCGAGGCATTTGCGACGGTGCGCGAAGCGGCGCGCCGCCTGCTGAGCAGCAACGTGCCGGTCACGGGCCAGGAACTGCAATGGGACATGGTGCACTATGACGTGCAGCTCATCGGCGGCATCGAGCTGCACCTCGGACGAATTGCTGAAATGGCAACGGGGGAAGGCAAGACGCTCGTCGCTACGCTGCCGTTGTACCTGAATGCGCTCCCGGGACGGGGCGCGCACCTGGTGACCGTAAACTCCTATCTCGCCCGGCGCGACTCGCAATGGATGGGGCACCTCTACTCCTGGCTCGGACTCACGGTCGGATGCCTCGACGACACCGAGCCTGGTACGTACGAGCGCCGCGCCGCGTACGAATGCGACATCACATACGGCACCAACAACGAGTTCGGTTTCGACTACCTGCGTGACAACATGGTGGTCCAGCTCGACCAGCGGGTGCAACGCGGTCACATCTTCGCGATTGTCGACGAAGTGGACTCGGTGCTGGTAGACGAAGCGCGTACCCCGTTGATCATTTCCGGTCCCGTCGGCAACGAGTCAGATGTTGAATATTCGCTCCATAATGCAAACGTGGCGCGGCTCGTGCGCAAGCAGACCGAACTCGCCAATGATCTGGTGGCTGCGGGCGAGAAGCAGCGGGAACAGGGGGACGACCAGGCCGCAGCGCTCGCATTCTACAAGGCGCGCCTTGGCGCGCCGGTCAACAAGCGGCTGATGAAGGCCCTGCAGGAGCAGGGGGTCAAGCAGCTGGTGCAGAAGATGGAACTCGAGCACCTCGCCGACCGCAAGCTGCCGCCCGCCAAGCAGGCCTATCGCGACACCGAGGAGGACCTGCTCTACGTGCTCGATGAGAAGGGCCACACCGTTCACCTGACGGACCGGGGTGTGGAATTCCTCTCGCCCGCCGATCACGACGCCTTCGTGCTGCCCGACATCGCCGGCGAGATAGGTCGCATCGACAAGGATCATGAGATGAGCGCGGAGGAAAAGCTCACGGCCCGCCGCGAGATCGAGCTGGAGTATGCGCTGAAGAGTGAGAAGCTCAACATCGTCCATCAGTTGCTCAAGGCGCACGCGCTCTACGAGAAGGACGTCAACTATGTCGTCCAGGAAGGCCAGGTCCTGATCGTCGACGAGTTCACGGGCCGCACGATGCACGGCCGCCGATGGAGTGAAGGCCTCCACCAGGCCGTGGAGGCGAAGGAAGGCGTGCAGGTGAAGGGGGAGACGCAGACGCTCGCCACGATCACCATCCAGAACTACTTCCGGATGTACGAAAAGCTTGCAGGGATGACGGGCACTGCCGAGACCGAGGAGACGGAGTTCTTCCAGATCTATTCGCTCGAGGTAGCCGTTATCCCGACGAACAAGCCGATGATCCGGGAAGACCGTCAGGACCTGGTTTTCAAGACACGGCGGGAGAAGTACAACGCGATTGTCGAGGAGACGCGGCGGTTGCACGGACTGGGCATGCCGGTGCTGGTCGGCACGACCAGCGTGGAATCGAGTGAGACCCTGGCACGCATGTTCCAGCGCGCCGGCATCACGCACAACGTGCTCAATGCAAAATTTCACCAGCGCGAAGCCGAGATCGTCGCGCTCGCCGGACAGCCCGGCGCCGTCACGATCGCCACGAACATGGCTGGGCGAGGCACGGACATCAAACTCGGTCCCGGCGTGACGGTGCCGAAGCCGTCGACGGTGAAAGATCCGGACGGGAAGGACCTCGACGTCGTCGAATGCGGCGGCCTGCATATCATAGGGTCGGAGCGACACGAATCGCGGCGCATCGACCGCCAGCTCCGCGGACGTTCCGGACGCCAGGGCGACCCCGGCGCGTCGCAGTTCTTCTTGTCCCTCGAAGACGACCTGATGCGCCTCTTCGGGTCCGATCGCATCGCGCGGTTGATGGACCGGATGGGCGCCCAGGAGGGTGAGGTCCTCACCCATGCGCTCATCACGCGGTCGATCGAACAGGCGCAGAAAAGGGTTGAGCTGCAAAACTTCCAGAGCCGCAAGCGCCTGCTGGAATACGACGATGTCATGAACCAGCAGCGCGAAGTCATCTACTCGCTGCGATCGTTCGCCCTTGAGGGGGGCGAGGAGCTGAAGGGCGAGGCGGTGAAGATGGTAGAGGAGGCCGTGAGCCGCCGCATCGAGACAGCGCTCGTCGGCGAAGAGGACCCGATGGAGTGGGACGTCGAGCTCGTGCGACAGGACCTGCTGATGCACTACCTGCTGACGGTGCCGTCCTTCGAGGAATCCGGCACGCGCCCGGCCACGCTGGCGGAGGCCCGGGCGCACGGGATCGCGGCGGGGGGCGCCGGGTTCCATGCAAAATTCTCCGCGCTAGGCGATTTCGCCGGGAGACTCCTCTCACTCGTGATGCTCAACGTGCTGGACGAGAAGTGGAAGGATCACCTCTACGACCTCGACCAGCTGCGCAATGCCATTCATTATCGCTCATGGGGACAGAAGGACCCGCTGCTCGAGTACAAGAGCGAGGCCTACACCATGTTCGTGGACCTCATGCACGACGTGCATCACACGTTCGCGGAGCGATTCCTGCGCGTGCAGGTCGTCTTCGAGCAGCCCGCGGCGCCCCCGCCACCCCCTCGCCAGGGCAGGAAGTTCAATGCGCTCGGCGTTGCCGAGGAATCGGACCACGGCGAAGGGCCGGCACCCATCCCGGTCCTCGATATCGCACCGGGCGAGACGGCGAAAAGCCATGCGGTACGGGCGGATCCGGTCGTGGTCGGCGCCGGGCGCGGCGTGCGCTCCCTGGCGGGCGGGGGAGGGAATGCGCAGGCGGATTGGTCCGACGTCGGCCGGAACGACCCCTGCCCATGCGGAAGCGGCAAGAAGTTCAAGAAGTGTCACGGCAAGAGCGCGTAGCAGTAACGATGTGGGGCGAGGTGGTTCGATGATGCAGAGGGCAGGCGGCCACCCTAGAATCGGCGCATGGCCACCGCACTCCCTCTTCGCCTGCGGGAACTGCCCCGCGCCGAGCGCCCGCGTGAGCGGCTCAAGGATCTGGGTGCGCATGCCCTGAGCTCAAGCGAGCTGCTCGCCATCCTGATCGGCGCCGGTACGCGTCGCCGGTCCGCCCTCGCCCTGGCGCAGGATGTGCTCTCCAGTTGCGGCGGATCGCTGCGACGACTCGCAATCCAACCGGTGGCCGGTCTTACCGGGGTGCATGGGCTCGGTACGGCGCGCGCAGTCGCGATCCATGCGGCGCTGGAGCTCGGCCGGCGTGTGGCCAGCGAGGCGCGCGAGGAGGGCGCGCCGCTGCGTTCGCCGCGCGACGTGTGGGCCGCGTATGCCGGTCGCCTCGAGGACCTGCCGGTGGAGGAGTTTCACGTGGCCGTGCTCGACGCGCAGCATCGACTGGAGCGGGACATCACGATAACCCGCGGCATTCTGAACTCGTCGCTGGTGCATCCGCGGGAAGTATTCCGCGAGGCGATCGCGGAGCGGGCTGCGGCGATCATTCTCGTCCACAACCATCCGAGCGGGGATCCCACACCCTCGGCCGACGACCGCGCCATTACGTCACAGCTGGTCGCCGCCGGGCGCCTGCTGGACATCCCCGTGGCGGACCACGTCGTCATCGGCAGGGGGCGATACCTCAGCTTTGCGGAGGGCGGCATGCTCTAGGCCAAGCCGCGGCGTCCGCTGTATTCGGGTCCAGGCCGGTACATGCGTTTCATCTGGGGGATTTCTCCTTGACTTTACCGCCCCGTTCCAGCGATATAGCGGGGAGTTCCGCACAGCCCCGTCATGGCCACTTCCGCGCTCGCCGACATTATCCCCGGATGGGATCTCGGCAGCGAGGCGCTTCCCGAGCGTCTCGATGTCGAGTTGCTGGCGCGCGCCTACCGGTTCAGCGAGAAGGCGCACACGGGGCAGATCCGGCGCAGCGGCGATCCCTTCGTCACGCACTGCGTTGAGGTCGCGAAGATCCTCGCTGACCTGCAACTCGATTCCGTGACCGTCGCCAGCGGGCTGATACACGACGTCGTGGAAGACACGGCCGCGTCTCTCGAAGACGTCGAGCGCGAGTTTGGTGTTGAGATTGCGCAGATCGTGGATGGCCTGACCAAGATCGGCCACCTCCCGCTTACGAGCACCCAGGAGCGGCAGGTCGAAAACTACCGCAAGCTCCTGCTATCGGTCGCGAAGGATGCACGCGTCATCCTCATTAAACTGGCCGATCGGCTGCACAACATGCGGACGCTCGAGTTCATGCCGTCCGAGAAGCGCCTGCGGGTCTCGCAGGAGACGCGGGACCTGTACGCCCCTCTGGCCCATCGGTTCGGTCTGGCGAAGATGAAGGCCGAGCTCGAGGATCTGGCGTTCAAGTTTCTGGAGCCCGATGAATACAAGTCACTCGCGAAGCTCATCGTGCAGAAGCGGAAGGAGCGCGAGGCGCTGATCAACGAGATGGCCGGGCCGCTGCGGAAGCGTCTGGCCGAGGCGGGCATCACGGTCTACGAGGTCAGCGGCAGGCCCAAGCATCTCTGGTCCATCTGGAAGAAGATGGCCCGCCGCGACAAGCCGTACGAAGAGATCTACGACCTCCTTGCCATCCGGGTGCTGGTGGACAGCGTGCAGGACTGTTATCACGCGCTCGGCGTCATTCACGGCGAGTGGACGCCGTTGCAGGAGCGGATCAAGGACTATATCGCGAGTCCCAAGTCCAACGGCTACCAGTCGCTGCACACGACGATCTTCGGGCCCCGGCACACGCTTTTTGAGATCCAGATCCGCACCCGGGACATGCACCGAACGGCCGACTACGGCATCGCCGCGCACTGGCGCTACAAGGCGGGGGCAACCGGCAAGGACGATCTCGACCGGGCCCTGCTGTGGTTCCGCCAGGTTCTCGAGTTGCAGCTCGACGCGGAGACACCAGACCAGTTTCTGGAATTCCTCAAGCTCGACCTCTACCAGGACGAGATCTTCGTCTTTACGCCCAACGGCGACGTCCATCAGCTGCCGCGCGGGGCGACGCCGCTGGACTTCGCCTTTGCCGTCCACACGGAAGTTGGCCTGCACACACAGGGCGCGAAAGTGAACGGGCGAATCGTCCCGCTGTCTCGCGAACTCAAGAACTCGGAGACAGTCGAAATCATCCGGTCCACGAACGCGCGACCGAGCCGCGACTGGCTCGCCCACGTGCGCACCGGGCGAGCACGGCACCGCATCCGCCAGTGGCTCCGAAACGAAGAGCAGACCACCTCGGTCCGCATCGGGCAGGAGATTCTCGAGCGCGAACTCAAGCGTCGCCGCCACCCCAAGCTGACGGGTGAGCAGCTTGCCAAGGCGGCGAGCGAGCTGAAACTCGCGGACGAGCACCACCTGTTCGCGTCGCTCGGACAAGGCGACGTGAATGTGACGCAGGTGCTCCGTTCGCTCTATCCGGACTTCAACGAACGGGACGATTCGGCGCTCAAGCCCAGTGCGCTCGAGCGGTTGCTCGACCGCATGAAGCGTTCAGGCACATCGAAGGGAATTCGTATTCAGGGCGTGGATGGCCTGATGGTTCGATATGCCCAATGTTGCCAGCCGGTTCCGGGGGACAAAGTGGTCGGGTACGTGACCCGCGGACGCGGCGTGAGCATCCACCGCGCCGATTGCCCGAACCTGCTGTATCTGGCGCACGAGCCGGAGCGCCGCGTTGACATCGACTGGCAGGAAAGCGAGGGCGAGCGGTTTGTGATTCGCCTGGCCATCGAGGCTTCGGACCGGCGTGGCCTCTATGCGGATCTCGCGCAGGCAGTGAGTGAAACAGGGACGGACATTCGCTCGCTGGAGCTCAAGACCACAGACGGCCGGGTGGGCGGTGCGGCGCTCGTGGAGGTGGAAAACCTGGCCCACTTGGAGAAGATTGTAAAGGCGGTGCGGCGCGTGAAGGGCGTTTCAGAGGTTGCCCGGAGGGAGAGAATTACGTCGGAATCCTGACGAGCGTCCGTCAACACTCCCTTTAGCGGGCCGGCCGTCCCCACTCCCGAAGAAACGCCGATAACGGTATCTTACGCCTCATGGCACCTGCCGACTTCGATCTTCGCGCGCCGTTCGAGCCCGCCGGAGACCAGCCGAAGGCTATTGCGGAGCTGACGCGAGGTCTGGAACGGGGGGACCGGTTCCAGACGCTCCTCGGCGTGACCGGATCGGGCAAGACCATGACGGTTGCCAACGTCATCCGGAACTGGCGCAGGCCCGCGCTCGTCCTCTCGCACAACAAGACACTAGCCGCGCAGCTCTACGGCGAGCTCAAGTCGTTCTTTCCGAACAACGCGGTCGAATACTTCATCTCGTATTACGACTATTACCAGCCGGAAGCGTACGTGGCCTCCAGCGACACGTACATCGAGAAGGACGCCTCCATCAACGATGACATCGAGCGCCTCCGCCTCCGGGCGACGTCGTCACTGATGGAGCGCGAGGACGTGATCATTGTCGCGACCGTTTCCGCCATCTATGGCCTCGGCGACCCCGTGGCCTATCGCGAAACGATGCTTACGCTCCACCGGGGCCAGAAGGTTGCCCGCGACGACATCCTGCGGTCCCTCGTGAAGATTCAGTATTCGCGCAACGACGTCGCGTTCGAACGCGGCATGTTCCGCGTGCGCGGCGACACCGTCGAGATCTTCCCCGCGTACGAGGAGCAGGCCGTACGCGTTGAAATGTGGGGCGACGTCATCGAAAAGGTCTCGAAGGTCAATCCGCTTACGGGCGAGACCATCGCACAGCTGGACCGCGCGGCGATCTACCCCGCCAAGCATTTCGTCACCACGCGGCCAACGCTCGAGCGTGCGATCGCGCTCATTCGGGAAGAGCTCGCCGAGCGCCTGCATGTCCTGCGGGCGGCGAACAAGTTGCTGGAGGCGCAGCGGCTCGAATCGCGCACGCATTTCGACATCGAGATGATGCTCGAGATCGGGAGCTGTCCGGGCATCGAGAACTATTCGCGGCATCTCTCCGGGCGCGGAGCCGGCGACCGGCCCGCCGTCCTTTTTGATTATTTCCCGGACGACTTTCTCGTCATCGTGGATGAGTCGCACGTTACGCTCCCGCAGATAGGCGGGATGTTCAACGGGGACCGCGCCCGCAAGCTCACGCTCGTCGAGTACGGATTTCGACTGCCGAGTGCGCTCGACAACCGCCCGCTCATGTTCGATGAGTTCCTCGCCATGACGCCGAAGGCAATCAACGTGTCCGCGACGCCCGGAGATCTTGACCTGCAACTGTCGCAGGGAGTCGTGGTGGAACAGATCATCCGGCCGACCGGGCTCGTCGATCCGGAGATAGAAGTACGTCCCGTGCGCGGACAGGTCGACGACCTCCTCCATGAGATCCGGCTCCGGGAACGAAAGGGCGAGCGGGTGCTGGTCACCACGCTGACCAAGCGGATGGCAGAGGATCTTGCCGACTACCTGCAACAGGTCAAGGTCCGGGTTCGGTACATGCATTCCGACATAGACGCCATTGAACGGATGGAAATCGTACGTGGGCTGCGACTCGGGGAGTTCGACGTGCTCATCGGGATCAACCTGCTGCGCGAGGGGCTCGACATGCCCGAGGTGTCGCTGGTGGCGATCCTCGATGCAGACCAGGAGGGGTTCCTGCGGAGTGATCGTTCGCTCATCCAGACCACCGGCCGTGCCGCGAGGCATCTGAGCGGCCGCGCGATCTTCTATGCCGATCGCATCACGGGCTCGATGCAACGGGCCATTGATGAAACGAACCGCCGCCGTGTGACCCAGCGGGCGTACAACCAACAGCACGGGATTACGCCCCGGAGCGTGGTGAAGAGTGTCGATGAAGTGCGCTTCATCACACGGGTCGCGGACGCACGGGATGAGCGTGAGGCGCGCGAAGATGATCGCACGTCACGTCGCCACGAGAAGAAAGTGGCCGAGGCCGCGGCGCACTATGGGACAAGCGATCTGCCGGGTTTGATCGCGCGCCTGGAGGAAGAGATGCGCGACGCCGCCAAGAAGCTTGACTTCGAGACCGCGGCCCGGTTGCGCGATGAGCTCTTCGATGTCCGCGCCAGGATGGACGGCACCCGGAGTGAGCCGCGACGCGGCTATGCCCGACGCTGAGTTCTCGCTCGGCACAATGTCTGCTTGGGGCGAGTCGCTCGGCGCGCGCCTCCTGCCACCCCGCATCCTCACCCTGGAGGGCGACCTCGGGACAGGCAAGACTACGCTCGTGCGCGCTATTTGCCGGGGCTATGGCGTACGCGACGCCGTCACCAGCCCCACGTTTGCGGTCGTGCATGAATACGCCGGAGCCCGCTCGTCCGTGTTCCACCTTGACTTGTTCCGTATTGCGGGACCGCACGAGCTTGCGGGCATCGGATGGTTTGACGTATTGGCGTCGCAGGCGCTGGTGCTCGTCGAATGGCCCGGGAACGCAGGAGCCGAGGTGCCAGCGGGCGCGACCAGCGTCCGGCTGGCGCATGTGCGCGGCGCACCGGACATCCGGCGCGTAAGCTGGTGAAGGCCGGTTCAGCAGGAGGACCGCACGGCCTGGTGGGCGCCGGAGGCGAAGGAGGGCGCGATCCGTTCACGCTCGCGCTCGATGCCTCGACCTACGTCGGCACCGTCGCGGTGCTGCACGGGAGCTCGGTCGTGGCGGAAAGCCAGGCGGTCATGCGTGGGGAGCTGGAGGAGCGGTTGATGCCGGCCGTTGCGGGCACACTCCGCGAGGCCGGATGTGCCGTGCGGGATGTGGCGCGCGTCGTGTGTGGCGCTGGGCCGGGCAGCTTCACGTCGCTGCGGATTGCGGCGGCCGTGGCGAAGGGGCTGGCCCTGGGCAGGTCGGCAGCTGTGCGAGAGACGCCGCTCTATGCCGTGTCGTCTCTCGCGCTCATCGTGGCGGGTCACGTTCCACCTCTCGGCGCCGGCAGGTATCTCGCCTTGCTGGACGCGTTGCGCGGTGAGCGGTACGCGGCACTGTTCGAGATTAGGGGTGATGGCTGTGTTTGCGAGGTGGTGCGCCCTTCCGGTGGACGAATTCCAGCGACCGGGATTGATGGCGCGTGCGCGCAGTTCGATGCGCGCGCCATCGGACCTCTGGAGGTGTTGCGCGCGGAGCCGCACGCGCGCGGCGTTGCGCGCCTGCTCGGGCCCATCGTCGCGGTGGGACCCGTAGTGCTCGACATGTGGGAACCGGAATACGGACGCCTCGCAGAGGCGCAGCGGCGATGGGAGGCGGAGCATGGCCGCGAACTGCCGGGCGCCAGAACATGAGCGTTTCGGGGCAGGGCGGCGTGCACGCACGCGCCGCTGATGAGCGCGACCTCGCCCGCATCCACGCGATTGAGGTCGCCAGCTTTCCGGATTCCTGGTCGCTGGAGGGATTCCGGGATCTCCTGCGTGATTCGCATGCCCGGCTCGAGGTCGCCGAGGATGATGCGGGCGAAGTGCTTGGCTATGCTGCCGCCTGGTTTGTCGCCGATGAGTCGGAAATCGCCAACCTTGCGGTTGCATCGCATGCGCGTCGCCGTGGAATCGGTGCGCTCCTGCTCGACCGGATCCTGGACGCGGCAGCCTCGTTCGGCGCGCGGTCCGTCTTTCTCGAGGTCCGGGAGTCCAACGAGGCGGGCAAGGGACTGTACTCATCGAGGGGTTTCGCGGTCGCAGGCCGCAGGCCGCGGTACTATCACGAGCCCGACGAGGATGCGCTCATCATGAAGCGCACGATGTGACCAGATATGCATTCGAATGCCGCACGGAAGGCTGGATTGGTGACGATCGTCCTGCCGCGTAGATTCATCTTGCTATCCGATCTCTTACAGGAGGCGTTGTGAGCCGCAGCTTGAACAAGGTGAGCCTGATCGGCAACCTCGGAAACGATCCCGAAATCCGCACAACCCCAGGTGGAAGCAAGGTGGCGCAGTTCTCACTCGCCACGAGCCGCCAATGGAACTCGGCAACGGGTGAAAAGCAGGAAAAGACTGAATGGCACAAGTGCGTGGCGTGGAACCAGGGCCAGCGCGGCACCGGCCTAGCCGACGTGATCGAACGCTACGCCAAGAAGGGAGACAAACTCTACGTCGAGGGTCGCATTGAGTACAGGCAATACGAGGATAAGGAGAAGCAGACCAAGTACGTGACGGAAATCAACGTTCGCGAGATCATCCTGCTGGCCGGGAGCAAAGGCGGGAGTGGCGCCGATTTCGAACCCGCGGCTTCACGTAGTCGGTCTCCCGAGAAGGCCAAGAGCGGCGCGGCCGGCGATTTCGAGGAGTTTCCCGGAGCACTGAACGAGGAGGACGATGACCTCCCGTTCTAGCGGCCACTCGCGGAGGAGGATGTTTCCCCGGCCTCACGCCGCTCGTCCTTTTTGGTAGCGGCGCGCCCGGCATGGCTGGGCGCGTTTGGCTGCCACAGCCACTAAAAAAACGCAGGCCCATGCCTCGTCTACGACTTCGAGTTTTCACGGTGCTCTGCCTTGCCGGCCTCGTCGGCGAGCCCCTGTTGCTGGGCGCGCAACAAGGCGGTACCCCGCGGAGCTACACGGTCAAGAAAGGCGACACACTGTGGGACATCGCCAGGGCGCTGCTCGGGGACTCCTACCTCTGGCCCGAGATCTATCGCCTGAACACAGGCACTATCGAGGACCCACACTGGATCTATCCCGGCGAGGTATTGCGCCTACCGGGGTCCGGCCCTGGGCAGACCCCGTCTGCCGTAGCGGGAGCCGCGCCGGCGGTGCAGCCTGCGGGCGCCCCGACGGGGCCTCGCGCGGGGTTCCGGATGACGGTTTTCAACCCCGAGGCCAACCGGGCGGCCAGACAGGCGCACGCGTCGCTGATCATCGGCGCGCGAAGCACTGCCGTTCGGCCCGGCGAGTACATCGCGTCGCCGTTCATGTGGTCCGTTGGCGGACCGCACGACGCGGGGCGCGTCGAGCTTACGGCGGAGTCCCAGGGCATCGCCATGACACTCGAGAATCGGCCATTTCAGACTCGCGAACCGCTCTTTTTGCGGCTCCCGTCCGGAGCTCGCGGCCAGGTTGGAGAACAGCTGCTGGTCTACCGGCTCGGGGAAATCGTTGAAGGGCAGGGACAGGTGGTCATTCCCACAGGCACGGTGCGCCTCATTACCGCGGCCAGTGATGGAATAGTTCAAGCCAGGCTGATACAGCAGTTCGAAGACGTGTTCACCGGCCAGGGTGTGATGGTGCTCGACACGCTGAGCATGCCAAAGCACACGTTCCCGACGGGCGTGGCGGAGGGCCTCACGACGAAAGTCACTTGGCTCTACAATGAGCCGGTGCTGCCCACTACGAGCCACTACATCATCTTCGCCGCGAACGCGAGGGACGGGTTGCAGCCCGGGGACCAACTCTCGTTACGGCGTGAGCATCGCGCCGAGCGCTATGGACCGGTCCGCTCGGAAGAAGAGGTTGGCGTCGCGCAGGTCACGCGCGTCACGCTATGGGGTGCGTCAGGCATCATAATCATGCAGCAACAGGTTGGCATCATTGAAGGGATGCACGCGATGTTAACGGCGAAGATGCCCTGAGCCCGGAAAACGCACGCGCATCGATTAGCTTACCGCCGTGTCCACTCCCTCGCGCGCACTGGTCACCGGCGGCGCTGGCTTCATTGGCTCTCATGTCTCCGAGGCGTTCCTCGCGGCCGGCTACGAAGTCGTCGTTGTCGACGACCTCTCGACGGGCAGGGACGAAAACGTGCCAGCTGCTGCCCGATTCGAGCACCTCGACATCGGCAGCCCCGAGGCCGCCACGCTGGTTCGCGATGGCCGATTCAATGTGATCTGTCACCTCGCTGCGCAGATAGACGTTCGGCTGAGCGTTGCAGACCCTGTGGCCGATGCGAAGCGAAACATTCTGGGAACGCTGAATTTGCTCGAGGCCGCCCGTCACGCGTCGCATCGGCCCCGGGTAGTCTTCTCGTCTACCGGCGGCGCGGTGTACGGCGACTTCGTCGACCCGCCGAGCGTCGAGGACCAGCCCAAGGATCCCGAGTCCCCCTACGGCGTGGCCAAGCTTAGCATCGAGTTCTACCTCGGCTACTACGCGCGGGTGCACGGCCTCGACGCCGTCGTGCTGCGCTATTCGAATGTGTACGGCCCTCGGCAGAACCCCGAAGGCGAGGCCGGCGTGGTCTCGATCTTCTGCCAGCGGCTGATGCGGTCCCAGCCGCTCACCGTTTTTGGCACCGGGGAGCAGACGCGCGACTACGTGTTCGTCGCCGACGTAGCGGCCGCCAACGTACTCGGCGCAAGGGCAAGACTACCGGCTGCGCGTCGCCTGGACGACCGCGCGTTCAACATCGGCACGGCGGTACCCACGTCGGTGCTCCAGCTCGCTTCGTCTCTACAGACGGCGGCTGGATCGGCTTGTCCGGTCGAGTTTGCGCCTCCCCGGGCCGGCGAACAGCAGCGGTCGTTCGTCGCCGTCGAAAAGGCCGCCCGCTTGCTAGGATGGGCGCCTGCCGTCCGTCTCGATCGCGGGCTCGCGGAGACGTATCAATGGTTTCGCCAGCGGCATGAGGGTCGACGCATTGCAGAGTGACCAACCCTCATGATCATCCAGGGCGGCTCCGGCATTCCGTCGACGCCGGTCGAACTCGTCATGAGCGCGTCGCTTGTCACGCAGGTCGTGCTCGTGGTGCTCGCGGTCCTGTCGCTGATAAGTTGGGGGATCATGTTCGCGAAGTGGCTCGAGTTCCGGCGCATGCACAAGGCCGGCGACGCGTTCCTTCGCGATTTCGGGAAGGTCTCGCGGCTGGAGCAGGCCGCGTCGCTGGCCAAGCGCGTCAAGCCGAGCCCGTTCACCCGAGTGTTCGCACGCAGTGTGCAATTCGTTCAGGAAACGCGGCCCAACGCTCCCGATGGTCCGTCCGACGCGCGCGTGCCACTCTCGGCGTCGCAAGTGGAGGCCTTGCGCCTCGTCCTCGACTCCGAGACGAACGCCGAGCGCGATCAGCTCGGCCGGTTCATACCTGGCCTCGCGATCATCGGGTCCGTGAGTCCCCTGCTCGGGTTACTCGGGACGGTGCTCGGAGTGATCCATGCTTTCCTCGGGATCGCCACCCAGGGATCGGGAAATCTCGGCGCAGTCGCACCCGGCGTCGCGGAAGCGCTCACGGCTACGGCTGTCGCGCTCGCCGTGGCAATTCCTGGTGTGTTCGGGTACAACATCTTTGCGACCAAACTCAACCGATTTGACGGTGAACTCGAGGGATTCGGGTCGGAGGTGATAGCGCTGATGGCCCGAGAGGGCCGGATATAACATGCGACGCCGCTCGCGTGGCGAGCGCTCGCCACTGAATGCGGAGATCAACGTTGTCTCGCTCATCGATGTGATGATGCTGCTGATGGTGATCTTCATGATCACAGCCCCGATCATGCAGGGCGGGGTGGACGTCGTGTTGCCCAAGGCCGCAGCAGCGCCTCTGGAACCGAAGAGTGGCCTGGTGATTTCCATTGACCGTTCCGGGCGCATTTTCGCGGACGAAACGCCGATGACGCTCGCCCAGTTCCGCTCGAGTTTCAAGGCGCTCGCATCGCGTCAGGCGAAGGCCGGCGTGTACCTGCGCGCGGACCAGGGTGTCAACTACGGGCTCGCCGTGCAGGTCCTCGCGATTATCCGGTCCGCGGGGGTCACCAACGTCGGATTGGTGCTTGAGCCGGAGCAGGTGGTCAAGTGACGATGCTGCAACGCGCGCCGCGCTCGCTCGCGACGCCGATCGCAGTGTCGGCGATCTTGCACGCGGTGATGATCACTCCATTCATTCTGCTCCGCGGGGCCCCGCCCCGTCTCCTGCCACCCATGTACAAGGTTGAGTTGATCGCAGCTGCGCCGGGTCCTCGCGCCGTCGGCGTTGTGAACGATGCTCCCGCGCCGGAGGTACGCGCGAACGCGCCACCCAAGGCAGCTGCGCCTCCGCCGCCGAAGATCCCCGCGACTAGGGCGCCGGCGAAGGCACAGCCGATAAAGGCGCCCGTCAAGGCCACGCCAAACGTCACTGCGAAGTCGACTCCGAAAGTCGCATATGCGCCGAAGGCTGCCGGAGGAGAGCAGGGCGGCCGCGGAGCCGACGTGGCGAACGTCAGCACGGCGGGGATCGTGTTTCCTTACACGGGGTATCTCCAGAATATCGTGCGGCAAATTCAGCTCAATTTCTCTCCGCGCGGCAACGTCGGCGCATTACGCGCGGAGGTGTTCTTCATGATCCACCGCGACGGTTCGGTGACGGGATTCAAATTCCTCACACGCAGTGGCACTATGGGGTTTGATGTCGAAGCGCAGGGCGCGGTCGAAGCGGCGGCGAAGGCCTTTGGCCCGCTCCCGGCAGGGTTCGGTGACGATGTCCTTCCAGTGATCTTCTCCTTCGACCCCAGCAAGATCATCAGATGAGACAAATGCCGGACGGTGGACCGTTGAACACCCAGCGCAGAGGGTATCTGTGAAGCTCGCGCTGACGGCAATCGCCGGCCTCGCCGCCGCCCTGGTGATCTGTCAATGCGGTGTTCCTGCGCGGGCCGGAGCCCAGGACACCACGAAGGCGCAAGGCGTTCGCATCGGTCTGACGTACACGCAGGGTACCAAGCCCGGCGTGCTGATCACGCCGATTGCGGGAGCGAATGCTGACTCGGTGCGCGAGATCCTCGCGCGCGATCTTGACTTTGGAGATCGCGTCAACCCGATCAAGCCGGATGGAGGCAGTCCGCCCACTGGACCGCTCAACTACCCGCTCTACGCACAACTCGGCGCATTGGCCGTCGTTCAGGCGACGCTGACGGCGGTAGGCTCGCTACACGTTGCGGTTCACGATGTAGGAGCTACCCGCGTGATGAACGTGTTCGACATCGCGCTGCCGAATCCACCGCTGGGACCAGAATGGCGCATGGCATTGCATGGCGCGTCGGACGAAGTCGAGCGCGTGATCACGGAGCAGCGCGGGATCGCGCAAACCCGCATCGCGTTCGAGCGGGCCGGCTCGCTGTGGACGGTCGACAGCGACGGCGCGAACGCTCATCTGCTGCCGGGCACGCAGGCCGGACTCTCGCCTGCCTGGCACCCCAGCGGCCGGTACATTGCGTTCTGCCTCCTCGCAAACGACGGACAGTTCATCGTTTTGCGGGATCTGGTCGCGGGCACGTCGCGGCGTATTCCCGGACATGGGGCGTCGAGCAACACTCCGGCGTTTTCGCCGGATGGGACCACGCTCGTCTTCTCATCGGGCTCCGACGGGTTCGACATCTTCTCCGTGTCGCCATTCGGAAAGGAGGCGCCGCAGCGTCTCACGGTTGGCCGCGGGAGCGTCATCAACCAGCAGCCCTCGTTCAGTCCGGATGGCCGCCGCGTGGCATTTCAGTCAGATCGCTCCGGCCACGCGGAGGTATATATTATGGATGCTGATGGGTCGAACGCCGATCTCCTCACGACGTCATTGGTTGGAGAACAACCTTACCGCTCGAACCCTGACTGGTCGCCCGACGGGCGCAAGGTGGCATTCCAGTCGCAGATCAATGGCATGTTTCAGATCATGACCATTAATCCGCGCGACCGGAGCGTGACTGCCCTGACGAGCGAGGGACGCAACGAAGACCCCTCGTGGGCGCCCGACGGTCGCCATCTCGCGTTCACGTCAACCCGGTCGGGCTCGCAGCAACTCTGGGTGCTCGACGCGGAGTCCGGTCGAGTGCGACAGCTGACTCGAGGCGAAAAGGCCCGCATGTCCGCGTGGTCGCCGCGCCTCGCAGCCGCCCGATAATCTCAATCGAGAATCGCTCACCGACCCCCACTCCCCGGAGAATCTCAATGCCTGTGTCCCTCCGTTCCGCGGCCGCGCTTCTGATGGCTCTCGTCGCCGTGACGAGCTGCAAGAAGAAGCCGGAAACAACGCCAGCGCCGGTACCAGTGGCGCCGCCGGTCCGGACGCCCGGCCCCAACCAGGATTCGATTGCCGCCGAGCGCGCCAAGGAGGCCGCGCGGGCAGCCGCGGCAGCCGCGGAGGAAGCGCGACGCAACGCAGCCGCGCTGGCCGAGACGCGAAACACGCTGATGCAGGTGATCTATTTCGACTATGACAAGGACGAAATTCGCGACGACCAGCGCGTGGCGCTCGACGCCAAGGTGCCGATCCTCACGGCGAATCCAAACGTCCGCATTCGCATTGCCGGCCACACGGACAGTCGCGGCTCGGACGAGTACAACCTCGCACTCGGCCAGCGCCGGTCCGCGTCCGCCAAGCGGTATCTCGTGTCGCGCGGTATCGCCGACGGCCGTATTGACGTGGTGAGTTTCGGCAAGGAACGGCCGCTAGCCCCGGGCGAGAACGAAGAGGCGTGGGCCAAGAACCGGCGCGACGAGTTCGAGATCGTCGCCGGTGGTGAGAATCTGCGGGTGCCGAAATGAGGTGTGGCGCGCGATTGCTCGCTCTCGTTCCGGCCATCGTGCTGGCGGCCGGGGCGTGCTTTGCCACGCGCGGCGACGTGCGCCTGCTTCAGGCTGACATCGTGCAGGCCAGGGCCGAGGCTGCGCGCGCGGACTCGTTGCACCGGGCGCAGCTCCTCGGGCTCTCCCGCCAGGTAGGTGTGGTGGCCGACTCACTTCGCTCGACCAATGTCTTCCTCGCGCGTTTCGCACAGGACGTCTCGCGCTTTCAGGGAGACCTGGCCACCTCCATGCACACGTTCGGCCAGCAGCTGATCGCGGTGCAGGAGCAGACGGGCCAAAGCCAGAAGCGGCTGCAGGAGTTTCGCACTGACCTGGAGGCGCGAAGCAGCGAGCTGGCGGCGTCTGCCACGTCGGGCCGCACCGGCGCGGGCGCACCTGCCGGAACGCCGACGGTGCAGCGGACTGGCCCACTGCAGCTGCTGGATGCCGCAACGTCACAACTGCAGGGTGGAAGGAATGCGGCCGCACGAGCCGCCTTCGAGGACTTTCTCGCGCAGTTCCCTGCGCACGAACGCGCGTCGTACGCTCTCTACAGCATCGCGCAGACCTATGAGTCGGAGGGCAAGCTGGCCGCAGCCGATTCGTCGTACCAACTCGTGGTGGAGAAGTATCCGGGGAGCGACCAGGCACCAAGGGCGCTCTACAAGCGCGCCATGCTCTTCGTGAGGGCACCCGGGCAGGCCTCAAGAGCGCGTGCAATCTTCCAGCAGATCGTCGACAAGTACCCGGGCTCCCCCGAGGCCGAACTCGCGCGCGACAAGTTGAAGTCGCCGGACTAGCATCGCGCCTGAGGGGCGCTCCCGGACCGCATTGAGTGGCAGACGAGAAATCCGCATCCAGCGAAATGCCGTTCCTCGATCACCTCGAGGAGCTGCGCTGGCGCATTCTGAAGAGTCTCGTGGCGTTGATTGTCGCGTTTACGTTCACCTTCTGGTTCTGCACCAACTCGGGTTTCGACGTCCTCGCGGTACTCATCAAACCGATCGTGCCGTACCTCCACGGCGAAACGCTGATTTACACGCACCCGATGGACAAGTTCACGCTGCTCCTGCAGATCGCGCTGGGATTGGCTGTCGTGCTCGCC
>DASZZO010000029.1:0-6659 GCA_035544915.1 Gemmatimonadaceae bacterium
CTCCACCCTTTGCGCTCGATGTAGCGCGTGTACATGCGCCAGAGCTCCGCGGCGAACAGGGCGGCCTCGTCACCGCCCGTGCCGGCGCGAATCTCGACGATGCAGTTGCGGTCGTCCAGCGGGTCCCGCGGAAGGAGCAGCGGCTTGAGTTCGGCTTCGATCTTCACAATGTCCGCCGTGAGGCGCCCCTCTTCGGCGCGGGCCTCCGCCGCCATTTCGGGGTCGTCAGCGCCGACGAGCTCGCGGGTCTGCGCGAGCTCGTCGTCATACTTGTGCAGAAGCGCTGCGCGTTCAACGACCTGCACCAGGCGCTGATGTTCCCGCCCCAGCGAGGCGAGCAGGCGGGAATCGCGGAGCGTCTTCGGTTCGAGTAACTCCCGCTCGACTACCGCCGCCCGAGCGAGCGCCTCGGCGAGGAGGTCACGGAGACTCAGACGGGAGCGGGCTTGGCGTACTTCTGGCGGAAGCGTTCCACACGGCCGGCAGTGTCAATCAGCTTCTGCTTGCCGGTGAAGAATGGATGGCACTGCGCACAGATGTCGAGATGGATTTCGTGCTGTGTCGAACGGGTCTGGAACTCATTCCCGCACGCGCAACGCACCGTTGCGGTGGCGTATACGGGATGGATTTCGGCTTTCATTGGAGACCTCTACGGGATTTGAAGCGAACTGCCTAATTTATCGACACTGGGGTCGAGATTCAAGCGGTTCGGACTTGTTGCCGTGGGAGCGAGCTTGGCGCAGGGCCCATAGTCTTTCCATTCTTCGTCGGTCCCGTTCATCCTTGCGGCCGCAATACTCTGTCAGGACCCAACGACACTCCGATCGGAGGTCGCATTGTGCCGTTCAGACGCTGCGGTGCTCCGTTCTGACGCTGCCATGCTCCGCTCAGGCGTTGCGGTAGTCCGTTCAGAGGCTGCAGTGCTCCGTTCGGACACTGCAGTGCTCCATTCGGACACTGCAGTGCTCCGTTCAAAGGCTGCAATCCTCCGTCCGGACGACGTCATGCCCCGTGCGGACGCTACGGTGCCACATGCCAGCGACTGCAACGCTGCGTTTCGCCGCGACTATGCTCCGCGATTCGCATGCGATGCTGCGTTGCAGAACAGAAGCGCCCCCTTGCAGAACCGAAATGCGGTCTCGCCGAACTGAAATGCCGCGTTCCAGGGCCGAAGCGTTCGCTTGAAGCGCTGCAGCGCTCCCTGAGTTTCCGTGCAACGTTGGATTTTGCGGCGGTAATGCTGACAGAAACCCCGGCAACGCTGGCTGCCACGACGTCATCGTTCGTCTGTCATGCTGCATCGACGTCTCAGCGCGCTGCATCGACCACTTTACCGTATTCAGGCCCCGAATTGCTTCAGGTGATGATCCACATGCTTCCCGTGCAGCTTGCTGTACTGCACGCCACGCATGCTGCCGAGGATGGGGTGCACTGGCCACGGACCGTTGAGGTCCTTCTTCGCCATCTCGTCAATCAGATCAAGACAGCGCTTCCGCTCGGACTCGACATCGTATTGACCCTTCGCGACGAGTTCCGGCAGTGTCGGTGCACCCTTGGGCCACGGCACATTGATGACCAGAAAGCGCATGAGCGGCCTTGGGAGCGGCGCCCTGCCGGGCATTGTTGGGCGCCGGCCTACGGCCGTTTCGAGGCCCGACGCGACGTGCCAAAGCATCTGATCCAGGCTCATCTTGCCCCATTTGCGCTGCGCGTCGGGACGGAGTGACTTGAGGCGCGTGCGGAGAGTCTCGCGGAAGGCGGCGTCGTGCAGCGCGGGCATGGAATGCTCCTGGAAGGGACCGATCAACCATCAGACGTGCCGTGACCAATGTCAACAAGCTCTTGGCATGCACCAGCGGGCCTCCTAGCTTGAGGCGAACACTCACCCGGCGGAATTCCCTCCGGAGAGGTTCCCGCGACGATGCCAGTCCATGACGACCCCGACGGGACTCCGCCAGCAGCGCTCACGCGGCGCGCCTTTCTCGTGGCCGGCGGCGCCGCCGTCGCGGGGAGTTCGTTCGCGCAACGGGGAGGATCCGCCCCGACTGCCGGACCACGGCCTGCCACTCGGGATCACGTGAGCGCGCCGCCGCTCACGGCCCCGCTCGACCTGTCCCTCGTGGAGCTCGCCGAGGCGCTCCGCGCGGGGCGCGTCTCGAGCGAGGAGGTCGTGCGTGCCTGCCTCGACGGCATCGCGGCGGTGAATCCGAAGCTCAATGCCGTCGTGCAGGTCCGCGCCGACGCGGCGCTCGCCGAGGCTCGCGCCGCCGACCGCGTGCCACGCGAAAAACGCGGACGCCTGCACGGGGTTCCGGTGACGATCAAGGACTCGCTGGACACGGCAGGCATCGTGTCGACGGGTGGCACGAAAGGACGTGCGGGCCATGTGCCGGAGTCGGACGCCACCGTAGTGGCGCGCTTGCGGCGCGCCGGCGCGATCGTAGTCGGCAAGACCAACACGCCCGACCTCACGCTCGCGTTCGAGACAAACAATCTTGTGTACGGCCGGACCAACAATCCGTACGATGTCACGCGCACGCCGGGTGGGAGCAGCGGCGGTGCCGCCGCCATCATCGCCGCAGGGGCATCGCCCCTCGACATCGGAAGCGACACCGGCGGCAGCATTCGCGTGCCCTCACACTTCTGCGGCATCGCGGGACTCAAGCCGACGGCCGGACGCGTGTCGCGTGCCGGACACATCATCGACTACACGGGCGCCGCGCAGAGCCTGTCGCACATCGGCCCGCTCGCGCGCCGCGTGGACGACCTGGCGCTGGCTCTCTCGATTATCGCCGGGCCGGACAGCGTGGATCCGCACGTGGTGCCGGCACCGCTCGGTGACCACCGCACCGTGCGAGTCGGCAACCTGCGCGTCGCGCACTTCACCGGCCTTGGAACGCTGCGGCCGACGGCGGAGACCGCGAGCGCGGTCGCCGGTGCGCTGCGCATTCTCGAGAAGGCGGGCTGCCCGCTGCGCGAGATCGAGGTTCCCGGGGCGGATCAGATCTACTCCATGTACACCGGGCTCCTGTGGAGCGACGGCGGCGCAGGCATCGCGCGGATACTCGCGCGCTGGGGCACGACGGAATCGCCGCTGTTCGACCGCATCAAGCAGGCCGCCGCCGAGCCGAGCGGCGACGTGACCGCACGGTTCGAGCAGTGGGACCGCTGGCGCAGTGCCATGCTGCGTCTCTTCGCCGACGCCGATGTGATCATCTGTCCGGTGTATGTCGGTCCGGCGCCTGCTCACGGCACTTTTGCGCGGCCGAGTGCGGCGTACACGCAGGCGTTCGATCTGACGGGATGGCCGGCCACCGTGATTCGCGCCGGTACGTCCCCCGAGGGCCTGCCGATCGGGGTGCAGTGCGTCGCGCACGCCTGGCGCGAGGACGTATCGCTTGCGGTCACCCGCCATCTCGAGACGTCCCTCGGCCCATTCCCCGGGCCGTCCGTCACAGCACGCCAACCCTGAGCGACCACCCACATCGATGACGACCGCCGACTTCCTTGTTTCCGTCCCGCTTTTCAAGTCCCTGGGCGCGGCCGAGGTGGGCCGCTTTGCCGAGATGGTGCGGGAAAAGGAGTACCCGAAGGGAAGCGTGATTCTCTTCGAAGACGACCCGGGAGACTCGCTCTTCATTGTGCGCAGCGGGCGCGTCAAGGTAGTGCTCGTCGCAGAAGACGGGCGCGAGGTCATCCTGGGCATCCTCGGCGCCGGCGAACACTTCGGCGAGCTGTCGCTCATCGACGAGCAACCCCGCTCCGCGCACGTGATCGCGATGGAGGACGCATCCCTGCTGGTGCTCCGCCGCGAGGACTTTCGCAAGCGCGTGGAGGCCAACCCGGCGGTGGCCTGGTCGCTGCTCGCCGAACTCTCGCGGCGGCTGCGCCGCGCGGACGGTCAGATTGGATCACTCGTGCTGCTCGATGTGGCGGGCCGCATCGCGCGCATGCTCCTCGATACCGCGGACGCAGGCGACGGCGTGCTGATCGAGAAGCGGGTCACGCACCAGACGATCGCGCACCTCATCGGTGCGAGCCGTGAAACCGTGTCGCGCGCCATGCGTGAGTTCGAGGATGCCGGCTGGATCGCCGTCGAACGCCGGCGCATCCGCATTGTCGATCGCGCGCCGCTCCTGAAGCGTTCGCAGCAGCGACTCTGACGGGGCGGTGACAACGCGATGAGCCTCCGTGTGAGATTCTGGGGCACGCGAGGCTCGATTCCCAGCCCGGGAGCCGCGACCGTCCGCTACGGCGGCAACACACCGTGCGTGGAAGTGCGCACGTCCGACGACTGGCTGATTATTCTCGACGCCGGAACAGGCATCAGGGAACTTGGATGGCTGCTCGTGGAGCAAGCCGGAAAAGGGGCCATCCTCGGAGACATCTTTCTCACACACGCCCATTGGGATCACATCCAGGGTATTCCGTTCTTCGCCCCGATTTTCATGCGGGGCAACCATTTCACGATCTGGGGCTCGAAGTCACTCGAAACGAGTATCGACCGCGTCGTGCGCGACCAGATGTCGCCCGTGGTCTTTCCGGTCCCGTTCGAAGAACTCGACGCGACGATCGACTTTCGCCATGTGGCCGACGGTGAGACCTGCGATGGGCGCGGCTACGCCGTGACAGCGATGGAGGTGCGGCATCCCGGCGGCGCGCTGGCGTACCGCTTTGTAGAGTCCGGCGCCCGGGGCGCCTCGCTGGTCTACGTCTCGGACAATGAGCTGGGCGAGGCGGAGCGGTACGGCGCGTCCGGCGAGTGGCGCGGCCGCCTTGTGGAACTCGTCCGCGGCGCACAAGTCCTCGTCCACGACACCACGTATACGACGGAGGAGTACGAGCAGCATCGTGGCTGGGGACACTCGACCTACCGGGAGGGTGTGGAGCTGGCGCTCGAGGCGGGCGTAGGAACGCTCGTGCTCTTTCATCACGACCCGCGACGCTCCGACGACGATGTCGACCGCAGAACCGAGGAATGCCGGGCGATGGTACGCGAGAGCGGCGGGCAGTTGCGCGTGGTGGCGGCGGCGGAGGGCCTTACGCTGACGGTATAGCGACCGCCGGGTCACGCCGTTCCGTAACCGCCGCCGCCAGGCGTTTCGATCGTGACCACATCGCCGGGCTGCAGCTCCCGCCGGCATTTGGCCGGCACCGGCACATCGTTGAGGAGATTGCGGCCCGGCAGGGCGTCACCGCCGCCCATCGCGCCTCGCGGCGCGCGCAGTCTACGCTCGGTGAGCAGCGTCACCGTGCAGCGCTCGAGCACCCGGTAACGGCGGACCACGCCGTCCCCTCCCCGGTGGGCGCCCGCACCACCCGATCCGCGTCTGATCGCATACTCGACTATCTCGATGGGATAACTCCGCTCGAGCGACTCGATCGGCGTGTTGCGCGTATTGCTCATGCCCACGTGGACCGCGCTGGGGCCGGGACCTTTCGCGCTCGCGCCCTGTCCGCCGCCGAGCGTCTCGTAAAATGTCCAGCCCTCGCCTCCGAAGGTGATGTTGTTCATCGTGCCCTGCCCCTGCGCCGGCACCTCCACGCCGGCGTCGGCGAGCGCGGCGAAGAGCAGGTCGGTCACCCGCTGCGAGGTCTCGACGTTCCCGGCGGCAACCGCTGAGGGCCAGTGCGCGTCAAGCACGCAATCCGCAGGGGTCACGATGGTAATGGGGCGCGCGATTCCTTCGTTTGTGGGAATGTCATCATCCAGGAGTGAGCGAAGGACGAACAAGGCCGCTGAGCGAGTGACGGCAATGGGACAGTTCACGTTGCCGCGCACGCGGGGCGACGAACCTGTGAAATCGAGGCCAAGCCGTCCGCCGTCGATCGTGAGCCGGACCGCGAGAGGAACCGGCGCGTCACTGTTGCCATCACCCTCGAGAAGGTCTTCCGCGCGCCCGGAGACATTGCCGATCCCGGAAAGCCGGGCGGCCGCGCGACGCGCGGCGTAGTCGAGCAGGGCATGGCACGCGTGATCGAGACGCTGGGCGCCTTCGCGGGCGAGCAGGGCGCGCCATCCCGCCGCCCCGGCCGCACAGGCGCCGCGCTGCGCCGCGAGATCTCCGCGCCGCTCCCCGGGCGTGCGCACGTTGGCGAGAATCAGCTCCAGCATGCCTGCGTCGCTCTCGCCGTCGCGAGCCAGTCGCACGGGTGGGAGGATGATGCCCTCCTGCACCAGTTCCGTCGCGCCCTGCGGCATGGAGCCCGGGCTCATGCCGCCCACATCCGCGTGGTGTGCGCGCACCGCGGCATATCCCACAATTGCGCCCGCATGCCCGATCGCCTCCACCATCGTGAGATCGGGCAGGTGCGAGCCCCCATGGTTCGGATCATTGAGAATGTACAGATCACCGGGCCGCGGATCGCACGCGCGGACCGCGCGCACCGATTCCGGCATGGCGCCGAGATGCACGGGGATATGCGCGGCCTGCGCCACCATGCGGCCGTCGGCGTCGAACAGCGCGGAGCTCGCGTCGCGCCGTTCGCGGATGTTCGGCGAGAGGGCCCCGCGTTCCAGCACCGTACCCATTTCCTCGGCGATCATGGCAACGGCGTGCCCCATCACCGCCAGATCGAGCGCATTGAATTCCGGTGATCGTCGGCCCGTCATGCGCGCTCCACCATCCAGCCGCCGATCGGAAGCGTACGGGCGGTCC
>DASZZO010000030.1:0-5199 GCA_035544915.1 Gemmatimonadaceae bacterium
CCGCGGCGACAACCGCCTCGCATACTTCGACCTCAACGACTTCGACGAAGCCGCCCTCGCGCCTGCCACATGGGAGCTCGCCCGCTTTGTGACGAGCGTGCACTTGGCAGCGGCAAAGCTCCGGCTCTCGGCCGCGGATGCCACCAACCTGTCGAAGACATTTATCTCCGCCTACTCGGACTCGCTCGCCGATGGCAAGGCGCGCTGGGTCGAACGCACCACGGCCAAGGGGATGGTCAGGGACCTCTTGCGCGGGATCAAGCAGCGCCGGTCCGAGGATCTGCTCAACGTGCGGACGGAGATGTCGGGCACAGCGCGCAAGCTCAAGGTCGACGGTCGGCATGCGCTCAAGCTCTTGCGACACGACCGAGCCGAGGTGGTCAACCACATCCACGCCTTCGGGGAGGCGCGCGGACACCGGAAGTTCTACCGAGTCCTGGATGTCGCGCGTCGCGTCGCGGGCACGGGCAGCCTCGGACTACGACGCTTCGTTGTCCTCGTTCGCGGGCACGGCGTTCCTGATGGGAGCATCCTGCTCGACATCAAGGAAGCCGGACCCTCCGCACTTGCGCCACATGTCGCAGTGCCGCAGCCCCCATGGAAGAACGAGGCTGACCGAGTCGTTCACGTGCAGCGGCGCATGCAGGCGATCTCGCCCGCGTTGCTCGAAGTTGTATCAATTGGCGACCGGCACTGCATGATGCGCGAACTTCAGCCGTTCGAGGACCGCCTCGCCCTCGAACACTGGCATGGCAAGTTGCGGCGTCTGCAACGGGTGATGACTACGATGGGAGAGGCGGTAGCATGGGCCCAGTTGCGAAGCGCGTCCAGACAGGGTTCCGCAGGCGCCGACGACCTGATCGCCTTTGCCCACACCCGGGGGTGGCGACGCGAACTCCTCAAGTACGCGCGACAGTATGCCCGGACGGCAACTCGCGACTGGCGCCAGTTCTCCGCATTGCCCGAGAAGCGACTTCTCTCACGGATGTGAGGCGTTGCTGGGGAGAGTCCGCCCAGGCGCAGCGGAACTCGCCCGATGTCTCCGCCGCCGGCCAGGCGCTGGAATTCCCTGGCGGGCGAACAGGCTGCTTGGCCGCAGATTCAGGGCCAAGCGGCCAGCATCACGTTCGCCGATGCCTTCCGCCCTTCTTCAGGCGCACGGCCAGGAAGACCACGATGCCCACCGATGCGATGAGCGCGACGACAGGCTCAATGCTCGGATGCCGCACCAGCGCAACCACCTCGAACGGGAGATAGACGGCTCCCGTCGCCATGCCAAACCATTCGGCCCAGCGACGTCCATGCCAGAGTCCCACCGCTTCAGCGAAACGGATCAGCGCGTAGACCAGCGCCCCAAACGCCAAGAGCCGCAAGCGGCCGGGCGTAGCGCCCGTTGCGAGCTGAAGGAAAATGTGGGGGTAGCGGCTCGCGGGATCGAGATGCAGATGCTCCACAATACGTTCGGCCATGGCCTGAGCATCGCGCCGCACCAGGAGCAGCAGTCCCGAGCCCGCGACGAGCACAACGAACCCCTTGGCGGCCTCGAAGACCGCAACGGTGCGGAGGCCGAGTTCATGCGCCGAGGCATCCCGCGCAGCCGCTGCATCGGGCGTTTCTGACGAGTATCCCATGGGTACGGTGGACAATATACGGATCGGGCGACGCGGCAGTTCCGCGAGACCGCTCGCCGGACGCGGTGCTCCAGTCGGAGTACGCCATTTGGTCAATGGGCGCACCGGAATCCGTCCACTATGAATGCGCCACACAGGGGCCGCGCGCTCCTTCTTCGGGCATGCACACTCATTACGGAGGGCTCTATGGGAGTTCATCGACCAACCCACATTACCGCTTCGGCGGTTCTCGCGGCCTGCATCACATTGGCCGCGTGCGAGGGCAAGGAAGCATCCGCGAAATCAGCGGACATGCAGGCGAAAGCGGGCGACTCGACGTCGGCCGCGGCCAGCGCTGCAACGGGGTCAGCAGCGCTGACTGACGCCAATATTGTAGCCCTGCTCGACGCGGCAAGTATGGCCGACAGCACGCTTGCGTTCGAAGCATTGGGCCTTGTCACGAGCAAGGACGCAAAGAGCTACGCCAAGATGATGATGGGCGAGCACCACGCGCTCCGCGAAAAGGGTCAAAAGGTCGCCAACAAGGCGAGCATCAGCGCACAGATGCCATCAGAGGATCCATTCCGGGCCGCCGTCGACGGGGAGCGCACCGACATGACCCTGGCCCCCAAGGGACACGCAATCGATTCGACCTACATTGCGCACGAAATCGCAGTTCACACGGCGGTGATCAGCTGGGCGAGCAGCGCCGAAGCTCAGGCACAGAACAAGGAGCTCAAGGAGCTGATCAAGTCAGCCGCACCCGTGCTGAAGAAGCACCTCGATCGCGCGCTGGAGATCCAGAGGAAGCTCGCGATGTAAGGCAGCGGGCGACGTCGCGACCGGCCCTCTCGCCGCGGCGTCGCCCGCCCGTTGCATCCATTTTTCATACCAGGAGCACAAGTTTGCCGACGTGCTCGCCCTGTTCCAGCACTCGGTGCGCCTCGCCCGCCTGATCGAGCGGAAATGCCCCATGGACGATCGGCTTCACCCTTCCGGACTCGAACAGGGGCCACACCTTGTTGCGTAGTGCGGCGGCGATGGCGCCCTTGAATTCCACAGAACGCCGGCGGAGCATCGAGCCCGTAATCGTCAGGCGACGGCCCATGACGGTCCGCAAGTCGACCTCTGCCATCGCACCACCCATCGTGGCGATGAGCACCAGCCGCCCCTCCTCCGCGAGAACGTCGATCTCCCGCGGAACATAGTCGCCACCGATCATGTCAAGAACGACGTCTACTCCGCGACCGTCCGTAGCGCCCTTGATGACCTGTACAAAGTCCTCGACGCGATAGTTGATGGCGCGCTCTGCACCGAGTTCCTCGCATGCCGCGCATTTTGCCGCCGAGCCGGCGGTGGCGAATACGCGACTCCCAAACGCGCTCGCGAGCTGAATGGCGGCAACGCCGATGCCGCTCGAGCCACCTTGTATGAGAATTGATTCACCCGGGACGAGGCGTGCTCGTTCGAACACATTGCTCCAAACGGTAAAGACAGTCTCGGGAAGCGATGCAGCTTCTACCAGCGTGAGGCCGCGCGGAACCGGAAGGCACTGTTGCTCGGGCGCCGCGCAATATTCGGCGTATCCTCCGCCGGTCACGAGGGCACACACCTCGTCGCCCACTGTGTAGGACGTGACTCCCTCACCTACAGCGTCGACCACCCCCGCGATCTCGAGGCCCGGGATGTCCGACGCTCCCGGCGGTGCCGGGTACGTCCCCTTGCGCTGCGAAATGTCCGGCCGGTTCACTCCGGCGGCCGCAACCCTGACCAGCACCTCACGGGGACCCCCCACAGGCACGGGACGCTCGACGAGCCGCAATACTTCCGGGCCGCCCGGTTGAGATATCTCCACGGCGCGCATATGCGACGTTCCCCCGGATGAATTGTGCGCACGGGCCGGCTACTGTCGGACCACCTTCCCATCCTTCATGACGAAATTCACACGCTCCAGCAGCCGCAAGTCGGCGAGGGGATCGCCTGGCACTGCGATCACATCCGCGAACTTGCCAGGTTCGAGTCCGCCGATTCGTGATTCCATTCCGAGCAGCTCGGCCGCATTCATGGTCGCCGTACGAATGACATCCAACGGCGACATTCCGGCACTCGCGTACGCGCGGAGTGTATGCAGGCTTGACTGGCCACGAGTACTGTTCGGAAACTGGTAGTACTCGTCCGATCCGAACGCGATTCTGACCCCGGCCTTGATCGCTCGTTGCGTGCGCGTACGGCTCGCTTCCGCGAATCCCCGGGCGCCCTGTTCGGCTTGTCTCCGTTGTTCGGGCGTCATGGCTGCGTCGCCGCCGATGATGAGATAGTCTTCAGCAGGGTAGTCGGTCGGGACGAGAAAAATGTTCTTCCTGGCCATCATCGCGAGCACGTCATCGGGCACCGTATAGGCATGCTCGATGCTCGCCACTCCCGCCTCCGCCGCGATTCGCGTGGCGAGGTCCCCGATCGCGTGCGCCGAGACCTTCCGGCCGACACGCGCCGCCTCGTCCACAATCACCTTCATCTCATCCAGCGAGATGACCCGCGGACCCGTGTTGACAATCACCTTGATCACGTCGGCGCCATCATAGAAAGCCTGCCGCACCGCTTTCCGTGCCTCCTCCACGCCGCTGATGACGACATACTCGTTCTCGATCAGTCTCTGCGCTTCGGGCGCCAGTCCTCCAAACTGGCCGCCGGCCGCAGAGAGCGCCCGCGTGGATGCCACGATCCGCGGTCCGGCGACCCATCCGTTCCTGATGGCATCGCGCAGCGCGACGTCACCGTTCCACCCGGAGTTGCCCAGATCGCGCACAGTCGTGATGCCCGCCTCCAGATCTTCGCGTCCCATGGCGGCCCCCAGCAGCGCCCGGCGGGTGGTACCGAGCGCCGTCACGGTGAGCGCCATGTTGGGATCGTCGCCCCCAAGGCGACCCGAATAGTTCTGTAACAGGTGTGTATGTACATCAATGAGACCCGGGAGGCACGTGCTATTCGAAAGATCGATGACCTTGGCCCCTGCTGGCTCGGCGGCGCCGGCCCCCGATGCGGTGATGCGCCCGTTGCTGACGACAAGGACGGCGTTTCTCTCCATGGTCCCGGTGCGGACGTGCAACATCCGGCCACAGCGGAGCACGGTAGTTGGATCGGCGGGAGGTTGCGCGACAGCGGGCGCGCAAATCGTGACCCAGGCGAGCACCATGAGGCCGACGGCGGTCGGTCGAGAAGGTCTGTGCATGATGATCATGACCGAATTAGATGAAAGGCGAGATACCTACAGGGAAACCACGAGCATGCTGGCCCAACTTCCATCACAATGATATGATAGCCCGAAAGTGTCTACATCCTCTCCCAAGGCCGATCGTGCCGCGCTCAGCCGCCTCGCGGCCGTTGAGCGCGTCCCGCTCATCGGCCGTTCGACACCGGTGGAGGAGATGTCCCGACTCCGCGCGGCGATCGGCGGCGGCCCTCGCCTCCTCATCAAGCGCGACGATGCCATTCCGTTCGCGTTCGGCGGCAACAAGACGCGTAAGCTCGAACTGGTCGCGGCCGAGGCACTCACCGCCGGGTCGGATACCCTGGTCACCGTCGGCGGGGT
>DASZZO010000031.1:0-4736 GCA_035544915.1 Gemmatimonadaceae bacterium
GGGCGAAAGACCTGCGGCGATCGATCGACTACCTCGCGACGCGCTCCGATGTCGATACCACGCGTCTCGCCTACTACGGCTTCAGCTGGGGCGGCCGTGTCGGTGGTATCATGCCGGCCGTTGAGCCGCGGCTGAAGGCCGTCGTATTGAACGTGGCGGGGCTCGACATGGAGAGCGCGAGGCCCGAAGTGGATGTCATCAACTTCCTGCCGCGGATTACCGTTCCGGTGCTCATGCTGAACGCCAGGTACGATCATGTCTTTCCGACGGAGACTGCCCAGAAGCCCTTCTTCCGCCTGCTCGGCACACCGGCCGAGGACAAGCGGTACGTCGTCTACGAGGGTGGACACGTCCTGCCCAGAGCCGATCTCATCCGCGAGTCGCTCAACTGGCTCGACAAGTATCTCGGGCCGGTGCGATAGGGTTTCACGGCCTGGCGATCGACGTTCCTCCCCTGAGCTACGCCCGGTTCGGGGCGCCTCTCGCTGTGACGTGAAGGAACATCGCGTATCCCGCGATCCCCAACGCCGCCAAGCCCACTCCCAGGGCGAACCAGGGGAGGGGGTTCCATCCGCCGCAATGCGAGTACTCGCCGCGCTGAAGGGGCCTGGTAATGCAGGGACCAACGTGTCGGTTGAGCTCCGCGATGACCAGGCACACGGCGCCTGCGCCGATCATACCTCCGATGGGCGCCTCTGGCCAAGCCCTGTCTCGCCACGCTGCAAGGAGCAAGCCCAGGAGAGCCAACGGTGCCACGAACATGCCTATGGTCGCTGACGCGAGCACGGCAAAGAAAGCGACGCAGAGTGCTAGACCCCATTCGAGGAGCGCCCGCCAACCCGTTCTGCGTATGATCATGTCTGCTCCAGGCTGAGATCGTCGGGAAGTCCTAGCTGATCAAGGCTCCGACCGATGCGATGTGAAATGGCGTCAGCCGTGGCGTCCATTCGCGCGGGCAGGATGTCCATGAAAAGTGCGCGAGTGTGCCGGAATCACGCGAAGACTAAGCAGGATGTTCGGGCAGCGCGAGCAAACTGAGCATTCCTGCGTAATTCATGTCCGTTTCTCGTTTTGGTAGACCCGTGAAGAGGAGTCGCCCACTCTACGCCTGTGCCTCGCCGGGTGGCCGTCGCGATCGATGCGCGCTAAGGTTTACGCACTCTCGCACACCGGAGCCGTGGGCCAGCCATGGAGACGATCGCCCAACTGAACACGACGCTCGCCGGCCGCTACACCCTCGAGCGCGAGATCGGCCAGGGCGGAATGGCGACGGTCTTTCTCGCGCGCGACCTCAAGCACGACCGCAACGTCGCGCTCAAGGTGCTGAAGCCCGAGCTCGGCGCGGTCCTCGGCGTCGAGCGCTTCCTCGCTGAGATCAAGGTCACCGCGAATCTCCAGCACCCGAACCTGTTGCCGCTCTTTGACAGCGGTGAGGCCAATGGGCTCCTCTTCTATGTAATGCCGTTTGTTGAAGGCGAGTCGCTGCGCGCGCGGCTCGATCGCGAGACGCAGCTGCCGATTGACGACGCGATTCGCATTGCGGTGGCCGTGGCGAGCGCGCTCGACTATGCGCACCGGCGCCAGGTGATCCACCGCGACCTCAAGCCCGAGAACATCCTGCTGCATGAGGGCCAACCGCTGGTCGCCGACTTCGGCATCGCGCTGGCGGTGAGCAAGGCGGGCGGGGCGCGCATCACGCAGACCGGCCTCTCACTCGGCACGCCGCAGTACATGAGTCCGGAACAGGCGACGGGAGACCGGGCGGTCGACGGCCGAACGGACATCTACTCGCTTGGGGCCGTCACCTACGAAATGCTGGCCGGCGAGCCGCCACACACGGGCCCGACGGCGCAGTCCATCATGGCGAAGTTGATGACGGAGGAGGTGCGGCCGCTCACGGTGCCGCGGCGATCGGTGCCGGCATACGTGGACCAAGCGGTGCGGCACGCGCTCGAGAAGCTCCCTGCCGACCGCTGGGCGACAGCGCACGAGTTCGCGGAGGCGCTGGAAGGGAAGACGATGTCGGTGCTACTGGGCGCCGGGGCGGCCGGTGCGTCCTCCCACGAACGATACCCACGAACGTCGCGCGAGCGGCTGCGCGATCCGGCGATGGTCGCGCTTGCAGCGGGTGCGCTCGCCTTGGCCGTCTTGAGTGGATGGGAATGGACACGGGCGCACCAGCCGAACCCACCGTCCACGTCGCGCTTCGCGCTCACGCTGCCGAAGGACCAGCGCATACTCGACACCGAGGTGGGTGGCACGCTGGCAATCTCGCCCGATGGCGGGATGATCGCGTTCGTGTCGCAGCCCTCGTCGAGCGCTGTCTCGAGGGTTTTCATCAGGCCGATCGATCAAATGGGCGCGACACCACTTGGGGGAACGGAGGCTGCGCGCGACATATGCTTCTCACCGGACGGCAAGTGGATCGCATTCGCCGTGGGAAGCGCGGTCAAAAAGGTCTCAGTGGATGGCGGACCCGTTGCGACGCTCGCCGTGCTGCAAACTACCGGCGTGCGCGGACTCAGTTGGGGAACGCCAACCCACATTGTCGTCGGCTCTCCCGGTGGGGCTGCATCTCCCGGGGGCCTCTTTGAGGTGCCTGCGTCTGGAGGCAACGCCCGGCTCGCGGTCAAGACGAACAGAGCGGGAGGGGAGGGGATACAGCGCTGGCCGTTGGCGCTGCCGGACGGAAAGACCGTGTTGTTCATGAGTGCGCCCGGAAGCGGATCCAGTGCGGGGTCGCGCATCGGGATCGCCTCGCTCGAGACGGGCCGAGCCAGGATTCTCGACGTCGAAGGGATTCACCCGATCGGCCTGCTGCACGGCGAGCTCGTCTACGCCTCGCTCGCCGGGACGGTGATGGCCGTGCGTTTCGACGCCCGCAAGGGAACGGTCAGCGGCGCGCAGTTCCCGCTCGTCGAGGACGTCCTTGTAGACAAGCTCGGTGACGCGAGGGTGGCGCTGTCAGCGACGGGCACGCTCGTCTACCTGAGCGGCACGTCGCAAACGCAGCCCGTGCTGGTGGACGCCCGGGGAGCCGCGACGCCGCTCATCGGTGAGGCCCGTGACTATTTGCACCCACGCTTCTCTCCCGATGGACAACGCGTGGCATTTACCGTCGGCTCTCCACAGGGGAACGATATCTGGGTATTTGACCGTGCGAAGACGACGTTCACGCGTCTCACCGCCGAAGGGGCGGAATCCCGGCCCGAATGGTCGACCGACGGCAAACGGATCCTCTTCCTGTCGACCAAGAACCGGTCGTCCGAAATTCGGTGGGAACCCGCAGACGGAAGTGGGTCCTCCGAGTTGATGTACAAATCTGAGGAGGAGCTGGCGGAGGCGGTCCTCTCGCCCGACGGCGCGTGGCTTCTATATCGTACGGGCTCCGGCGCGCCGCACCCGCTGAACATCTCTGCGGTGCCCCTCAAAGGCGACCGAAAACCCGTCCGGGTTTTCAGCGGCCCGTTCCGGTATTTGATGCCGAGAGTCTCCCCCGACGGGCGCTGGCTGGCATACCAGTCGGACGAATCCGGCCGCTTCGAGATCTACGTCCAGCCGTTCCCCGGGTCGGGTGCGCGCGCCCAGGTCTCAGTCGATGGCGGTATTGCGCCGCTCTGGGCGCGTTCCGGGCGAACCCTGTACTACAACAATGGCAAGGATGTCTTCGCGGTGGCCGTGACGACGGGGCAGGCGTTCTCCATCGGCGCACGCACGGCGGCCGTCACAGGCGACTTCCTCGCCGATATCTCGCACCCGAACTACGACGTCGCTCCGGACGGCGCGCATTTCCTCATGCTGAAGCGGCCGGGTGAGGACGCGCGTGCGATCGTCGTGCTCAACTGGGGCCGCGAACTCGACGCGAAGCGGGCGGCGCAGGGCGCGCGCTGAGCCGGGGGAGTGAATACCGAGCAGGATGTCCGTGCGCGCGGGCCGGCCCGGCCGGGGCGTCGTCACGTTGGCGTCCGGACTGCAGACGTCAGCGTCTGGGCCGCACAGTTGACCGTCGGCGTCGCACACTTGATCGTCGGAGCCGCTCACCTGATCGTCGTCGTCGTCGCACAACTGAGGTGCGGGCGCTGCCCGGCATGCGAGCGTCGCCCCTGTCCGCGTCGGAACCGCAATCAATAGCGATGAGTGGTCTCGCCGGGGTAATCGCACCGGAACCGGCTGAAGGAGCCAAAGTCCCGCGGTTCGGCTGAGAAATGCGAGCTCGCCTGAGAATCCAGATGTTGTTGATGGCCTGTGGCTGCGCCACCAACCCTGGGCTAACATCCACACGATCTTCCACTTCGAGCCGCGCTTAAGATGCACCTGATCGCCAAACTGAACGCCGCGCTGGCCGGCCGTTACGAGGTCGAGCGCGAGCTCGGCCAGGGCGGCATGGCCCGGGTCTACCTCGCGCGCGACCTCAGGCACGATCGCAACGTCGCCATCAAGGTTCTCCGCGAGGAACTCGCCGCGTCGGTCGGCGCCGAGCGCTTCCTCGCGGAGATTCGGACCACGGCGAGGCTCTCACATCCGCACATTCTTCCCCTCCACGATTCGGGAGAGGCCGGGGGATTGCTCTTCTATGTGATGCCCGTCGTCGAAGGCGAGTCGCTGCGCGATCGGCTGATGCGCGAAAAGCGGCTCCCCATCGAAGAGGCGATTCGGATCGTCCGCGAAGCCGCCGACGCACTCGCCTACGCCCATGCGCATCAGGTCATCCATCGGGACGTCAAGCCGGAAAACAT
>DASZZO010000032.1:0-6948 GCA_035544915.1 Gemmatimonadaceae bacterium
CAGAAGCGCATGCGGCTCGCCACCGAAGAGAAGCAGGCGAGCGCGCGGCAACGCACGCTGGAACGCGAACTGGAGTGGGTGCGCCTGGCGCCGCGCGCCCGGCAGTCCAAGAGCAAGGCACGCATTCAGAAGTTCGAAGACCTGCAGAGCGAGGCCCAGCAGCAGAAAGTTGCGGCCAACGAAATCGTGATCCCCATACCGGCGCGCCTCGGCAACGATGTCGTGATAGCCGACAAAGTGCGCAAGGGGTTCGGCGACACGCTGCTGTTCGAGAACCTCACCTTCTCCCTGCCGCGCGGCGGGATTGTCGGTGTGATCGGCCCCAACGGCGCGGGCAAGACGACGCTGTTCAAGATGATCGTCGGGCAGGAGAAGCCGGACGCCGGGACGCTCACCGTAGGCTCGACCGTGCAATTCGCGTACGTCGATCAGACCCGCACGCTCAATGCCGACAAGACCGCTTGGGAGGAAATCAGCGGGGGCAACGAACTGATCATGGTCGGTAAGAAGGAGATCAACAGCCGCGCCTATCTGTCGAGTTTCAACTTCCGCGGTGCCGACCAGCAGAAGAAGGTGGGGAAGCTTTCAGGCGGCGAGCGCAACCGCCTGCATCTCGCGAAGACCCTGATGGAAGGAGCCAATCTGCTCCTGCTCGACGAGCCCACCAATGACCTCGATGTGGACACGCTGCGTGCGCTCGAAGAGGCATTGCTCGACTTCGCCGGCTGCGCGGTGGTGATCACGCACGACCGCTGGTTCCTCGACCGCATTGCAACGCACATTCTCGCATTCGAGGGAGACTCCGAGGCGGTCTGGTTCGAGGGCAACTACCAGGCCTACAAGGAGGACCTGCATAAGCGGAAGGGTCTTGATGCCGACCAACCGCACCGCATCAGGTACCGGAAACTGGTCAGAGCGTAATTCGCTCGCGTCCGCACGTGAAAGCGGACAAGTCACCGCGTCTACCTCCGGCGGCCTAGAACAATTGGGGGAACCGGTCGTCAACCATAGTGTAGCACCCGTTACAACTGATCAGCTGGAGGCGGCGTGATGTTGAAGGTCAGCAGGGTATCAGTCGCAGCTCTCCTGGCGCTGGCTGTGCCCGCAAATGCGCAGGAGTCCGGACGGGGTTTTCTCTTCGGCCGTCCTGATTGGAATTTTTCAGTCTCGGGCGGATTCTCGCATCCCAACGTGGGCAGCGACATCTTCTCCGACATTACGAGGGGCCTGACCCTGAGACGCAGCGACTTCAACGGCGCAGCGGTCGGCGCAGATCTGGCGTATTCGATCAGGTCCGATCTCGATCTCGCGTTCGGCGTCTCCTACGCGGGCACGAGCAAACGCTCGGAATTCCGCCGCTGGCAGGACAACAACAACCTGCCAATCGAACAGACCACGAACTTCGCCCGTGTGCCTTTGACCGCGAGCCTCAAGTGGTACTTGATGCCACGCGGCCGCTCGCTGGGAAGGTTCGCATGGATACCAGCGACCTATGCGCCCTTTATTGGCGGAGGGGCCGGCGTCCTGTGGTACAACTTCCAGCAGACCGGTGACTTCGTCGATACCAACTCAACGGCAAAGACGATCTTCACCCACGACTTTGTCTCCTCCTCCTGGACGCCGACTGCACACGTGCTGGCCGGGTTCGACTATTCACTGAGCCCCCGATGGGCGCTGAGAGCCGAGGGCAGATACTCGTGGGCCAAAACGGATCTCAGCAGGGATTTTAGCGGGTACCAGCCAATCGATCTCTCGGGATTCACGACAACCCTCGGTCTCTTCGTCAGATTCTGACAGGACAAATCACCATGCGAACCCGGACTATCACCAACTCCCGATTCCTCGCTCTTTCAGGCGCGGTCGTCGCCGCGCTGCTTCTCGCGGGTTCGGTGCGGCCAGCGCTTGCGCAAGGCACATCGGCCGACCCGCGGTGGGATGCCTGGCTGGGTTGCTGGGAAGCGGCGGACGCCTCCGGCCTTCGGGTCATCGGGAGTCCCACGGCGCCTCTCGTGTGCGTGGCTCCAGCCGCGGGTACGTCGGCTGTCGACATCGTAACGGTCGCTGAGGGAAGGGTCCTGAATCGCACGCATGTGGATGCGAACGGAGAACGGCGTCCAACCACCAAGGACGGTTGCACTGGATGGGAAAGTGCCGTGTGGGCGAGATCCGCAAGCCGCGTATATGTGCGTTCGGAGTACAGCTGTCCCGGCGGCGTCGCCCGCAGCTCCAATGGATTGATCGCACTCTCGCCAAAGGGCGAGTGGCTCGATGTGCAGAATGTGGCACTGGGCAAGAACAAGGCCGTCAGGGTCGTCCGGATGCACGAAGCGACGAACGTGAGCAGGGTACCCGGGGAGGTCGTCGCGCCATTGCAGAGCCGCACGCTGGTCTCGAACGCCTCGCGCGCGGCAGCCGGAGCGGCGCTGACGGGTGACGACCTGGTTGACGCGGCGAAAAATGTGGACGCGGCCGTCGTGGAGGCGTGGCTCGTCGAACGCGACCAGGGCTTCGCACTTGACGCCGGCATGCTGACGCGGCTGGCCGATGCGGGGTTGCCGGATAGCGTGATCGACGTGATGGTTGCGTTGTCCTACCCGAAAGCGTTCACGGTCAATCCGGAGACGCGGACCGGTGAACTCCGGGCGCCCGAGGCGGGGGGAACGTATGGTCGCAGCCGCTCGCTCGCGGTGGTGGGCTACGATCCGATGGGTTATCCGCTGTTCGGCTATGGGAGTTACTATGGCATGTGCGCGACACCGTACTCGCCGTTCTACGATGACTACATGTTCGGCTACTCCTCGTATCGCCGCGGCTGCGGCTTCGGCTACGGGTCGAGTGGATACGGATACGGATACGGATACGGTGGCTTCGGCTCTGGATATGGGTACGGGTCTCCCTATGGCTACGGGCCGATTGTCATCGTGCAGGGAGGCGGTAACAATCTCCCGCCCGGCGAACGCCCGCGGCTGGTGAAGGGCCGTGGGTACACGGAGGGCGCGGGCCGGACCGGCTCGGGCACAACTTCGACATCGTCAGGTTCGGGGAGCACCGCGCCGGCGACTTCCACAACTTCGAGCAGCCCCACACCAGCGCGCACGGCGCACCCTAAGCCGTAGGCCGGGTTCGGCGGCAAGCATTCGCCTCGACATCAAACAGGATGGCGCCCTGGGGGTTATCTGGGGCGCCGTCCTGCTTTGCTGGCCTACCCCCACCTGCTGCGCTAGTTTTATAGCTCGCAAGCAAGTTGTCGGCCATCCCCCATCCCACTGATATGTCCCACGCCTATATGTATCACGGCGGCTTCGAGGCGAATTATCCGCTCATCCAGCCGGGCGCAAAGACCATGCGGGGTACGGACGGCGCGGACCACGCGCTTCCCGCGTGGCCCGCGGAAGCCACCGGCGTTCGCGTTGGTTACATGGAGAAGCCCGGCAAGCACTTTGTCGCGGTGCGCGTGGTCTTCAACAGGACGGACCTCGTGCTCAAGAACGAGGTGCTCATCGATCCCATAGTTCACCTTGGCGCGGGGAAGCGTTTTTCGGCGGAGCCGACGGTGGTCGGGAACGCCCCGATCCGCGCGCTTCTCGACGACGCCATCCGGAAGAATCCGGAGAGGCGTCCGGAGCTCGAGGCAATCCGCAACCAGGTGCCCCCGGCGTAGCGACACCCGCGGCGGCAGACTCGCGTAGAGAGAGGGGGTGGCCGGTGATGCCGGCCACCCCCAACGCTTTTCCCCTGACTCGTGTCCAACCCTGCCAGAACCGATGCCGAGAGCCGCGATCGCGTCCTCGTCGGGTGAAGCCGATGACGAACGATCGCTGATCGCCCGCGCGGTGGTCGGCGACCGGGTGGCAGCGCGCAAGTTGTACGACGCGCACGCTCCACGCGTTCACCGGCTCACGTACCGGTTCTGTGGTGATGCGGACCTGGCCGCGGACCTCACGCAGGATGTGTTCGTCCTGGCGTTTCGTGAGTTGCCGAAGTTTCGCGGTGAGTCGGCATTCTCCACATGGCTGCATCGTGTTGCGGTAACGGTCTCCCTGAATGCGATGCGAAAGGTGAAGCGGTTGCGGGAGCGGGAAACGGACCTCGACGAGGCCCGGCATCACGAGCACGAGAGCGGGGACGTCGACCCCGATCTCCGGACCAGAGTGGCGGCAGCAATCGATGCGCTGCCTGAAGGACTCCGGCTCGCGCTGGTGATGCATACGATCGAAGGGTACACGCATGCTGAAGTCGCGGGCGCGCTCGGCATTGCGGAGGGAACCAGCAAGGCGAGGGTGTTCGAAGCGCGGGCGAGATTGCGCAAATCGCTCGGCGATTACCTGGAGGAGCTCTGACGATGGACGCTGAAAAAGACGAATCCACACTGGACGCACTGCTGAGCGATGCGGCACGCACCTATCGCGTGCCGCCGGCGCCACCACTTGATGCGATCTGGTCGCAGGTTGAAGCCCGGGCATTTGTGATGACGCCCACGAGGCAGGGCCGGTTCGCCTGGCGCACGCTGGGGCTGGCAATGGCTGCCTCACTCCTGATCGGTGTGGCGGTGGGCCGAGTGTCCGCCCGTGGCGACCGCGTCGCGACAGAAACGACGGTGGTGGCGGGCAGGCCGCCGGCGCAATCTCCTGTCTCCCAGGCCAAGACCGCCGCAGAGCCATATCAACGCGCCACCGAGGAGTTCCTGGGAAGCACGGCTCTGTTGCTCGCGGCGCTTCCCCGGACGGGGTCCGCCGACCGGACGTCCACGCTGCTCCCGGAGCAGGCGACGCAGTTGCTCACCACAACAAGACTGTTGCTCGACTCGCCGGTAGGGGCCAATCCACGCATGAAGGCGCTGCTGCAGGATCTCGAACTCGTTCTCGCGCAGGTCGCGCGCTTGCAGCCGCGCCGCGAGAGCGCCGAACTCACCATGATCAGCCAAACATTGGAAGAGCGCGATCTCGTGCCGAGGATTCGCTCGGCGGTCACAGATCTCTCCGCCTTCGATTACTAGGAGTCTTGCCATGAGGCGTCACCTGACCTTCATATCGCTTCTCGTCGCCATGCCAATCGTGGCGCAGCCCGTTCCGCCGGTTGCTCCGGTTCCGCCGTTGCCGCCGCTTCCGCCAATCGCGCGGCCCGCCCATGCTCCACGGCCGATGCGGGTGATCGGACCGTGGGGATACGACTACGAGGATCGCGTCCGCGAAATGGCGGAACGGGCAGCCGAACGTGCGGGGGAGGCCCAGACGCGTGCCATCGAGCTGCAGGAGCGCTCGCTGGAACGATCGCGCGAGGTGCAGGAGCGCTCCTTGGACGTTGCTCGCGAGGCGCAGCAGCGCGCTCTGGAACGAGGGCGGGCACTTCAGGATCGCGCGCTCGAGCGTGCGGAGGCAGTACGGGATCGCGCGCTCGACCGCACCTTCACAGTGGGACCCCGCGAGCTGCGCGGACCCGGGGATTGGTTCGCTTCGCTCGCTCCTATTCCGCCCATTCCAGCGATCCCGCCACTTCCTCCAGTTCCGCCCCTTCCCCCGGTTCCCCCGGTCGCCGCGTACGCTCCCTATTCCACGTACGGCCAGTTTGCGCAAGCGCCGTACTTCTATGCGCACACGCTGCCGGAGTATCCGCCTTCGCCCTGGGCGCAGAACGACCCTGCCGACTCGCTCTACCGGCTGGCGCAGCAGGCGCTGAGTCGCGGCGACTATCGCAAGGCGGCGGCGGCGTTCAAGGAGATTCCGCAGCGATTCCAGTACTCGGCATACGCCGCCGACGCGATGTACTGGCAGGCGCACTCGCTCTATCGCATCGGCAGCACGCCCGAGTTGCAGGAAGCGCTCAACGTGCTCGAGGCACTCAAGCAGAAGTATCCGGGCGCGCGCACATCATCGCGCCGCGACGTGAACGAGCTCGCGGCGCGCATTGCCGGCGTACTGTCCTCGCGTGGACTGGGTGGATCGGACGTCGTGAAGGCAGCGCTCGTCGGTGCGGGAGCCAACAACTGCGATTCCGAGGATCAGGGCGTGCGCGCCCAGGCGCTCAGCGCCCTGATGGAGAGCGACCCTGACGGCGCGGCCGCGCTCGCGCAGAAAATATTGAGCAAGAAGGACGAGTGCTCCGTGCAGTTGCGGCGCAACGCCGTCATGATCGCGTCGCGCAAGCATGACGCATCAACGATCGCGACGCTCGCCGGCGTGGCGAAGAGCGATCCCTCGTCGGAAGTGCGGCAAACGGCCGTGCGCTATCTCGCCGGCATGCCGGGCGACGATGCACTGTCGGCGCTCGAGGAGCTTCTCAAGTCATCCGACGACGTGAACGTGCAGCGAGAGGCCGTGAGCTCGCTCGCGCGCCATTCGAGTCCGCGCGCCAGGCAGGCGGCGCGCGCGATCATCGAACGCAACGATGCACCAGAGGCGCTCCGGGCCTCCGCGTTGCGCGCGTTTGATCGTGAGCGCTCGACGACCGACGACGCGACCTGGTTGCGGAACATCTATCCCAGGATCGAGAGTCCGCGCGTGAGGTCGGAAATCGTGCAGGCCATCGCACGCATCGGCGGTGAGGGAAATGACGCATGGTTCCTGGCCCTCGCCAAGAACGAGAATGAATCGATCGAGTCGCGCCACAGCGCTGTGCGGCGCGCGGCGCAAACCATGGACATTCAAAGCCTGGCCAAGTTCTACGACGCCGTGGCGGTGCAGCAACTGCGTTCCACCGTCATCGACGCACTGGCGAGCCGCCGGGAGCCGGAAACGATCGACAAACTGATCGATATCGCAAAGAATGGCACGGATCCGCAGTTGCGGCTCCAGGCAGTCAGCGCCCTTTCCCGCAAGAACGACCCGCGCGCGAGCAAGGCTTTACTCGACCTGATCGGAAAGGACAAATGAACCGCTCACTTTGCTTCATCGCGCTGGCACTGCCCGGCTTGCCCCTTCTGGCCGCCGCGCAGACGCTCGAGCGCCGTGT
>DASZZO010000033.1:0-4470 GCA_035544915.1 Gemmatimonadaceae bacterium
TGCGAGATGTACTTCCCGTTCTTGACCGTTCCGGCGCCGCCCTCGTTGAACGCGTATTCGGCGTTGAACAGCTCGGGACGGTTCTTGAGGATGTAGTCCACGCCGTTGTCGGGTCCGCCCTCTTCGTCCGTGGTGAGCGCGACGATGATGTCCCGGTCGGGCACGAAGTGCTCTGCCCTGAGCCGCATGAGGAGCGTGAGGTTGATGGCGCCGTCATCCTTGTCATCGGCTATGCCGCGCGCGTAGAACGAGTCGGCCTTCTCCGTGAACGTGAACGGCGGGAGCGTCCCGTCTTCGGCCTTTGCCTCCACCACGTCGATGTGCGACAGCAGCAGGATGGGCTTCTTGGACGGGTTCTTGGCGCGCAGGCGCGCGACCAGGTTGCCCTTGCGCGGGGCGTTCTCCACCACGACGACGTCGGAATCGGGAAAGCCGGCCGCCTTGAGCCGCGCGGCCATTGCCTTGGCGGCCTGCGACGTGCTACCGACGCTCTGGCTCGTATTGATCTCGATGAGCTCCTTGAGGAGGTCGTGCGCGACGGAATCCCACTTGGTGAGCGTGCGCTGGCGCTGCGCGGCCGGCGCTTGCGGCTCAAGCCGCGCCGCAAGCAGCGAGCACGCGAGCGCGCCGACCGCAAGGGCCGCATGCTGTCGGGGAAAGAAAACGCTGGAAGATGTCATGGGCCCAATAATCGGCCCGGCGTCCCCACTGCGGAAGGAGGCCGGCCCGTTCGACCGGCCCCGTTCCAGCGCTGGCTACTTCTTGGTGAAAGTCCCCTCCAGGACATCCACGAGGTCCAGATCCATATGGGCCGCGAACTTCGCCATGGAGAGATTCTTCTCCTGCGCGGACTGCTTGAGTCCGACCATCGTCCTGTTGATGGCGCCACGCAGGTCGACGGCCGTGACTTTCCTGGCGATGCTCTTCCACCAGCCATCGGCATCCGCGGCCAGCTTGCTCATCGCGTCCCAGTCCGGCGTATCCGCGGCGGCCAGCACCAGGAACTGATAGCCAGCGTAGTCCATCAAATTGACTTCGAGGGGAATCTTGAGAATGTCGGCCTTCAGGTTGTCCACGAGAAGCCGGAAGACCACCATGGCATTCCTGGCGACGGCGAGCCCGTCCTTGGCGTCGGCGGACTTGTGAATGGATTGCAGCAGACCATCAAACCGCCTGGCCGCATCGGTCGGCAGTGCCTTCCGTATGCCGTCGGCGGCCTTGTCGGCGGCAGCGAGCTGCTTGGCGACACCCTTGTCGTCCTTCGCGATCGCGGGTTCGACCATGTCTTCGAAAGGTCCCGTGGCGTTCAGCAGGGTGGTGTTCGCCTTGGCGGCGTCCTGCGAAAGCGCAGTTGCCGCGACGGATCCGGTGAGGAGTCCGACGGCCAGAAGGGTGCGAATTGTTCGTTGCATGAGCGTGCCCCTTTGGGTGGTGGAGTGCTGCATTCTCAGGTGGCAGCATGACGGATTCGTGTCAGGTGGGGGGGCGTTCTGGTTTCGGTGCGCGCCAGTCGCACACGCAGTCAGCGTTCGGTGCAGGCACACGCAGCACGGGACACGGAGGGCGGGGCTCGCTGCGTGTAAGCGCCGAGGGGGCGGGCGGACGAGCCCGGTCCTGAGCGACTTGCGGCGCAGATCCCCCGCCCGCGCGGGTCGCGCGCACAGAGCCAGGTCGATCCGGATTACCGGATCGGTATCGAGAACCAGACCTTGTGCGACGTCACAGTTCCGCCGTCGAACGTGAGCGGGGCACTCGGGGCGGCGATGATCCCACCGGCAGAGACCGGCGCGGGCGCCGATGCAATCGCTCTTTGCCCTCCGAAGTCCATGCACGAACTTGGCCCGCACGTCAGACTGAAGGTGTACTGCACGCGCATGGTATGCGTGTGAAATCCCAGCCCGAAGGTCGGCGTCCACTCGATCCATCCTTCGCGCTGCGAGCGAAAGGTGCGCCGCAGGTTGTTGGTTTGCCCAAGCCGATAGTTGATCGAATACAGTCCAAGTCCTAACTGAAAGCCGAGTACGTTGCCGCTGTCGCTCGCGAGAGCCGTTTCGTGGCTGAGGCCGATGCGCATGATCGTGTTCGAAAAGCGAAAGGTGTTCTCGACGGTCTTGTCGCCGGCGCGGATCATGCTATTCCCCCCGACTGAGGTGTCGCGGGCGGCGTCGGACCACGTCTCGCTCCTCATCGGTTCATAGATGAGATCGACGCCGAAGGTAGTTCCGGAGACCACGCGGGCGAGGCCGACGCCTGCATTGAAACCCCAAGTCGTGCCGGGGTCGCGTGGAATGTTCTGCAATGCATAATTGGGGATCTTGGGGTGTGAGAGCTGATTGGCCGTCGCAAGCCATCCGATCCGCCATCCCTCCGAGCCAAGCGGCTGGGTGAACGCCGCGTGTGCGCCCCAGGCGTACGTACGGTCTTCGTTGTGGTCGAGGCGAGTGGTCTGCACGCTCGAACGAGTGGCCGGCTGCCAGCTCCAGCTGGTGTAGTGCACGTCGTGAACCATTTCGAAACGGTTGTGCAGGAGCATTACTTCGAGTCTGCGATTACCGGTGAATTCCTTGGTAAGGCCGAGGCGCAGGTCCGCACTCTGACCCGACTGATCGATGTGGTCACTTCCGCTGTAGAGCAGGTCGACGCCGTCGACCGCGTTCAGATCGGCGAGTGACGCGCTCGCGCCAATCGCGAGGCCACCACTCAAGCGTCGCGCCAGGACCAGCGACGCATACTGGTTGGTCGCGGTCCGGTCGCTGATGGCCTGGTTGAATCGCATCGGCCCCGCCCGGTCGAGCTGTTGCAACGCGAAGACACCGGCTGCCGCCCATCCACCGACCGGCGCAACGCCCCCAATCGGCAGGGTCCGCCCGCCCCCACGGTCGTTCGAGACGCTGTGAAGAAACGGTGCGCTGAACACGACACCTTCACGTATGCGCACCGCCTTCGCCGGGTTGACGAAGGGATCGAGCAGGGAGTCGTCCAGGGCGATCGACACGCTCGCCATCCCCGCTCGTGCGGAGGGGAGAATATCGAACTGCTGGCCTTGGTGAACGGGAACAGTCCGGGGTGTCACGAGTTGTGCACGCGCAGAAGCCGGACGGCCGACGATGATGGAGAGCGCCGTCGCGCCGACCAACAAGACATTGGGAAACGCGTGACAACGAGATTGAGCGCTGACAAGGTGTGAGACCATGGCGACCTCCAGGACGGGGGGTAGGGGCGACCTCTCTCACAAGCATACCCGCGCCTGGCCGCACGACGTCACGGGACGCATGCGCCGGACCGCAGGCCTTGGCTATCATTCCAGTCATGGAATTCATCCAACTCGGTCACACCGGCCTCTCGGTCTCGCGCCTCGCGCTCGGCTGCATGAGCTACGGCAGCTCCAAGTGGCGCCCCTGGGTGCTCGACGAGGATGCGGCCCGCCCCTTCTTCCGCAAGGCGGTTGAATCCGGCATCAACTTCTTCGATACCGCCGATATGTATTCACTCGGCGCGAGCGAGGAAGTCACCGGCCGCGCGGTGCGCGAACTCACGAAACGAGACGAGACCGTGCTCGCCACGAAGGTCTACTGGCCGGCGACCCCGGGGCCGAACATGAGCGGACTCTCACGCAAGCATGTCGTGCAGGCATGCGAGGCGAGCCTGCGGCGGCTCGGCGTCGACGTGATCGACCTCTACTATATCCATCGCTTCGATCCCCACACGCCGATCGAGGAAGCGCTCGAGGCCCTGAACGACCTGGTGCGCTGGGGCAAGGTCCGCTACCTGGGCGCCAGCTCGGGTCCGGCGTGGCGGATGGCGCAGGCGCTGTCGGAGTCGGAGCGCAATGGTTGGGCCCGATTCGTCGCGATGCAGAACCACTACAACCTCGTGTACCGCGAAGAAGAACGCGAGATGATTCCGCTCTGCAATCACCAGGGAGTGGGACTCGTCCCCTGGAGCCCGATCGCCCGGGGAATGCTCGCCCGGCCGCGCCCGACCGATGCGAAAATCAGGAGCGCCGGAACGGCGCGCGCCCGGAACGACGCGTATTCGGAATCGCTCTACGACAATCCGGCGGACTGGAACGTGGTGACCGCCGTGGAGCGCGTCGCGAGCAAGCGTGGATCGTCGATGGCGGAAGTCGCACTGGCGTGGCTGCTCTCGCGACCTGGCGTGGCAGCGCCCGTTGTGGGCGCGACGAGGATGGAACACCTCGACACGGCGCTCAGTGCGCTCAAGGTGTCGCTTACTGCTGAGGAATGCGCCGAGCTCGAGGCGCCGTACGTTCCACACGAAGTGCGGGGATTCGCATTTCCGGAACCGCAGCGACAGGGCGTTGCCCGCAGCTAGACCGTTCCGCGTCAGAGGTAGCGCGAGATGGCCATGGCGACGACCGCCACGAACAGCAGAGTGGCCATCCACCGGGAGCCCAGCATGACCCGGCGTCCCAAGGCCGCCATGGGCGCCAGGTGCGCGGCCCGCTGG
>DASZZO010000034.1:0-4589 GCA_035544915.1 Gemmatimonadaceae bacterium
GATGCGTCTGTTGAGCGAGGCCTTCGTCGACACGCTCGTCGCCATCCACAAGGTTGGGCCGTCCGATCCGGACATTGCCGCCCTGGGGAAGCCCGACGGCTACGTCGTGCGGCAGGTGAGCGGCTGGACCAGGCGGTGGGAGACTTCGCGCACCGACGACGTTCCGTTCATGGAGAATGTCTCAGCCTGGCTGGCATCGCACCAGCCACGTGAGGACGGAGCGACGCTCGTCCACAATGACTACAAGTACGACAACCTCGTGCTGGACCCGGACGATCTCTCACGCGTGCGCGCCGTACTCGACTGGGAGATGGCCACGCTCGGCGAGCCGCTGCTCGACGTCGGCACGTCGCTGGGTTACTGGGTTGAAGACGGCGATCATCCCGCGTTCCGCGCGCTGGGGCTCGGCGCGACTGCCCTGCCGGGCAACTTCACGCGGGCGGAACTGTGGCGGCGCTATCTGGAGAAGACCGGTCGGGCGAGCATGGATCCCACGTTCTACTATGTGTTCGGCCTGTTCAAGATTGCCGTCATCGCACAGCAGATCTACTATCGCTTTCGGCAGGGGCTGACCACTGACGAGCGATTCGCGCGACTTGGCGAGGCCGTGCAGCTGCTGGCGTTGACCGCAGCGAGCGCGATCGAGCGCGGGTCCATCACACCGCCCACGAAGATGCGCTGAGGCGGCACGCCGCGTGGCGCTTGCCCGCGAGTCTCAGGGCTTCGCCCGCAGCGCCTTCTTGAGAAGTGCAATCTGGCCGAGGTGGTACACGTCGTGCTCCGCCACACCAGACGCGGTCTGCGCACGTGTGACCTTCGCGGCTGAACTATCATCGAGATGCCCTCCGACCAGCATGTACAGATCCTCCTCGTGTGCCTTCTCGATGGCTTCGAGCAGGGCGTAGCGCGCGGCGCGCAACTCATCGGTGGCTGCCGTCCAAGCCGCGTTACTGCGGTCGGTGACCGGAGGCCAGTCACCGCGGTCCGGCGACTTGGCCCTGTTGCCTCGCACACGGCTGGTCGCCTCTTCGGTCCAGGCAACCATGTGCAGTGTCGTCTCCCAGATCGACTGCACGCCCGCGAGAGGGCGCGCCTCCGCCTCCGCCGCCGAAACGTCCGCGAGGATCGTCTTGCTCGACGAGCCGTACCATGGCTCACCGGCCCACACGCTGAGCAAGTGATCGCGGATCGTGGCACGAAGGCTCATTTCGTGTCCGCCATATGAATGCCGTTGAAGAGGAACTTGAACGTCCCATGCGGCTGGCCGCGCATCAGAATTTCCGGCCCGAAGAGCAGTGCTCGTCCCTTTCCGACGCGCGCCTCGAGCGCAGCCACGCCGTTCTCGAGATTCGACTGGCCCCACGCCCATCCACTATGCAGAGGCGTCCTGGAGTCGTACCAGGCCACGCGCCGCACGCCCATCGACTCGGCATTCGCCGCGAGCTTGAATACCGGGCTGTCGTCGAAGAACATGTCCGTGTGTTCGGCCATGCCGCTGCCAAGCGGGTGTGAAGTGTCCACACGGGCCGTGAGCAGCGAACCCGGCACGTAGTACCTGGTGCGGGGGAGCGGTGCGCCGTTCTCGAGCAATGGGTTCTCGACGGGCAGTTTGAGTTGCGTCGCAAGATTCGCCGCCGACGTGCCGATCGCGATGACCGTTCCGCCCTTCTCGAGAAACTCGCGTATACGGGGCAGTGTCTTCTCCGCGGTGACGCGGCCAACCTGAGACCGGTATTCGGCGGGAATGCCGGCGAGATCCTCAGGCATCTCACCGCCCCCGCCGCCCCCGCGCCTGCCGCCCGCCGCGCCCGGTATTGCGCCGGTTACGAAGATCAGCACGTCGTACTTCTGGTCGAGATTGCCGGCGTCGAGTGCTGGCGGAAACACGCGTTCGAAGGGAAACTCGAATTGTTCCAGCAGCCAGCGCGTCCATCCCGACGGCATCGAGCCGCCGTACTGGTCCCACAACCCCACACGCATCGTGCGCAGTTTTCTGGCGTCGGCCGGCGGCGGCTTCGATGTGCCGTCGAAGTTCACGCCCAGCTCCGCTGCCATCCTGTCAAGTTTCCCGCGCGTACCACCCTTGGAACGAACGTAGAACGCGCCCGCGGGAAAACTCCTGCCGTTCACCGCGAATGGCGTCGCGAGTCGTACGACGTCTTCGTTCTCCTTGAGCAACCGGTTGAGCGCGACGAACGAGTTGTTCACGCGATTCGTCGTCACGAATCCCGTCGTGCCGTCACTGATCGTCACCTTGCCCGGCGGCATCGGCACGTCCCACGGACCGATCCGGTCGAAGGGTCCCGTCACGAGGTCCAGCACCCGGTCGAATTGCACGCCCATCTGAAAGGCCAGCGTCCACCCGGCGTTGTCGTATGGCGGCGTTGGCGGGGCGCCGGAGTACGGAAAGACGTCGGGATGCACCTGCGGTTCGAACATGTCCATCACGTGCGGACGAAACGCCTGCACGGCAAAGACGACGAACGAGCCGGCTGGATAATGTTTGCCTCCGGCGTCGAACGCGTGTGAGGCGCGGTTCACCGTGATGCCCGTCTCGAGCAGCGCGTTGATGAACTTCGTGGCTGTCGGAAAGTCCGGCTGATCGCTGGGAATGATGAACGCCCGGGGGTCCCGAAGGCCCGGAGCATGCTGCGCCGCCCAGAGCGTCATGTCCCGCTCTGCGATGGCGGTGGTCGCGCGGCCTCCGCTGCCCGGCGAGCCACCGGCGGGGCCCGGGCCCACGCCCATTTTCGCCGCGATTTCAGCGTCGCGCCGAGGGTTGGCTGTCCACGTATCCCGGCTTCCGCGCTCGATGGAGTGCCTCCCCATCTTGTAGATGTTGAAGAGCAGGTTTTCGCGGAAGCGCGATGCGTAGTCGAGCACGGCGCGGTCGAGCGAGATCGAATAATCCACCGACTGCCGGAAGTGCCATTCCTGCGGCGCGACGGGCATTGCGAGATCGCCCGACGGAATCTGTTTCTCAGCGATGAGCGGCACACGCATCGGCGTGGGGCTGCCGATCATTTCCGTCAGCACGGCAATCGTATTATGGAACGTCGCGGTGTTCCGGATACCGCCGTTCCACCATCCGTCGTAGGGTCCGCCCGAGCGCTGCGTGGCACCCGGTTTTCCCTCGATCGCGAGCCTGAGGTGCATGGCCGCGCCGAGCGACTCGAGCCCGAGGAGCATCGCCGGGTCGAGGTTGTAGTTGTAGGGATCTCGAAACGGCGGCGAATAGACGATGGTGCCTTCAGGGCCGCTCTGATGGTGATTGTAGAGCAGCTGCGGAAACCACTCGTGGTACAGCACGCGGTTTTCGTTCTTCGTCTCGGCTTGAGTCGACGCGAAGAAATCGCGATTGTCATCGTGCCCGATGTATTTCTGGTAGAGTCGCGGAAGCGCGCTCATGGAGCGCTGTGCGGGCACGGGATTCCGCATGTACCAGTCGGCCACGAGATCGTTGCCGTCGGGATTCGCGTGCACGAAAAGTGTGACGACGTCGTTGAGGAACCGCATGGTCTCGTCGTCGGTGCGACTCACCATCTGGTACACCATCTCGCCCAGCTGCTGCGCCCCTAATACCTCGGTGGCGTGCAGGCCGCCGTCAATCCAGACGACCGCCTTTCCCTCCTTCGCCATCGCGCGCGCCTGGTCGTCCGTGAGCCCCTCGGCGTGCGCGAGCCGGCTGGAGATTTCCTTGTAGCGCGCGAGGTTCTTGTGGTTCTCAGGGCTCGTAACGATCGCCATGAGATGCGGCCGACCTTCGGCGGTCTTGCCGATCTCGACCACCTTGATGCGCGCCGATTGCGTCTGGAGCTTGTGCCAGTACGCCGCAATCTGCTTGTAGTTCGCCAGAAAGTAGTCGTCACCGAAGTTGGCGCCGAACTCTTCCCTGGGTGTTGTGATGTGTACGTCCGCCGTGGCGACGGGGGACTTGGCGGAGGTGGCCGGCCGCTTGGGGCGAGCCTGCGCACCCGCACGCGCACACGGGAGCGCGCACAGCGCGAACGCGAGCAGCGCGAACGCGAGCAGCGGCGGCGCGCCAGACGGCCGGTGGAGAGGCATCGAACGCACCCAGTGGCCGGAGACTGCCGCGCCGGGTGCGCGGTTATTCAACGCCGGCGCGACCGTATCCGGCCCTGAACTCAGGCGCGCTTGATGAGGCGCACGAGCATGAGCAGCAGGATTGCGCCGATGAGCGCGGTGAGGATCGATCCGAGGATTCCGCCCGCCCCGATGCCGAGGAGGCCGAATACCCATCCACCGAGGAACGCGCCGATAATGCCGACCACGAGATCACCGAGCAGACCGAACCCGCTTCCCTTCATGATCTTGCCGGCCAGAAATCCTGCGATGACGCCGACACAGAGCCAATAGATGAGTCCTTCGGTGTTCATGGTGCAAAGCCTCCAGCTGAGGGGAGCGTGCCTGCCGAAATCGGGGGGCCAACAAGTCGCCTTACAGAACTTGGCGCGCGCGGAGGAAATCCGCGAGCCCGTCCCCGACTCTCGACCCTCGACGGCTTTTAACTCACGCTGCTGCTGGGTATACCTCGAATATTCCTGCCGCCCCCATCCCCCCGCCCACGC
>DASZZO010000035.1:0-5996 GCA_035544915.1 Gemmatimonadaceae bacterium
CCGGTCTCGTTCACTATCCGGACCTCGACACCGACCATCCGGTGTACGTGGCGATCAACGCAGCGGGACCCGCACTCAAGTGGCTCACCTACTTCATCAACATCGGGGCCGTTGCGGGGCTATCGTCCGTCGTGCTGGTCATGCTCCTCGGCCAGCCGCGCATCTTCTTCACCATGGCGCGTGACGGGTTGCTGCCGCCGGTGTTCGGAAAGGTGCATCCGAGATTTCAGACGCCGTATGTCGCTACGATCGTCACGGGCGTGGCGGCGATGCTTATCGGCGGCGCGTTCCCCATCGCCCTCCTCGGCCAGCTCGTATCGATCGGCACCCTGCTCGCCTTCGTGATCGTGTGCGCCGGTGTCTGGGTGCTGCGCGCTCGAAGCCCGGAACTCCCGCGTCCGTTCAAGACGCCTTGGGTTCCGGTCGTGCCGATCCTGGGCATCCTCATCTGCGGCTACATGATGTACGGGTTGCCATCGGACACCTGGTGGCGGCTCATCATCTGGATGGTGATCGGACTCGTCATCTATTTCCTCTACGGTCGGACGCATTCGAAACTCGCCAGGGCCTGACCTCGAACCACGGCGGGTCTGCTCCACATATCTTTCGGCGGCGCCCGGGTCACTCGGGCGCCGCTGTCTTTTTCCCACCGGGCGAGGCGACCGCACTATCAACGATCCGATCGAAATCCCCCTTCAGCGCCGCGCGGCCATCGGGCAGCTCGCTGCGGAACTCCATCGCGGCGACTGCGTGGCCCTCTCGACGCACATCAATGCGGACGGCGACGGGTGTGGCTCGGAAGCGGCGCTGGCCCGATTGCTTGCCCAGATGGGTCTCACGGCCCACATCGTGAACCCAACGCCGTGGCCGCCGATGTACCGGTTTCTGCTCGGTGATGATGTGCGCGACCGTTCTCCGGAAGGCCCCGCCGCGCTGAACCAGTCAGATCGGCTCATCGTCGTCGACATCAGCGACGTAAAGCGCCTGGGTGTGCTGGCCGCGACGGTGCGCGCAATGCCGACGCCGCCGCTCGTCATCGACCATCATTTGCCGGGCGAGGAACCCCCCGGCACAATCCACATTACAGACGTCAGCGCCTGTGCAACCGGTGAACTCGTCCATGACTTTGCTGTGACGCTCGGACTTCAGATTACGCCGGCCATCGCGATGTCACTGTACACGGCTATTCTGACCGATACCGGCGGGTTCCGGTTCAGTAACACGTCACCGCGCTGCCATGCCATTGCGTCGCGGTTGCTGGCGGTGGGCGTCGATCCGGAGGAGATGTACCGGCGGATCTACGGGTCCGTGCCGATCGGGCGCATCGCGCTGCTGCGCGACGCGCTGGCCACGCTGGAGGTCGACCAGGCGCACGGCCTGGCGTGGGTCACCATTGCAGCCGGCGCCCTGGAAAAATATGGCGTTGCCACTGAGGATCTCGACGGCATCGCGGAGTATCCGCGATCCATCATAGGCATGCGGCTGGCGGTGCTGTTCCGCGACCTCGGCCACGGCAGGGTGAAGATCTCGTTCCGGTCGGTGCGTGGCGTCGACGCGAACGCGCTCGCCCGCGTCTTCGGGGGCGGTGGACACGCGCGCGCAAGCGGTGCGCTGGTGGCTGGCCGAATCGAAGAGGTCCGCGTGAAGGTGCTGACTGCGGCGCGAGAGCTGATTGGAATCCGCTAGATTCCCCGCATGACCGAGCCCCTCCAGGCCCGCCTCGAGCACGCACTGTCGCAGATTCGCAATTCCCGAACGGGTATCGACGTCGTCACGGCCTCGCAGGTGCGCGACGTCGCAACGACCACCGGTGGCCGCGTCCGGCTCACGCTACTCATGGCCGCTAGCGACGACGCAACGCTCGCACGCGACGTGCGGCAGGCCCTCGAGAGGGTCGAGGGGGTTACTGATGTCCGCGTAGACGTCAAGGACGCGTCGCAAGCGCCCGCCGGCGCGGCCAAGACGCGCGCCGCGCTCCCGGTGATGGAGATGAAGGCGGCACCCAAACAAGTCCCCGCACCGACACCGGTCGCATATCCGAATCTGGGACGCATCATTGCCATTTCGTCGGGCAAGGGCGGCGTGGGAAAATCCACGGTCACCGTCAATCTTGCCGTGGCGCTGGTGAACAGCGGAAAAAAAGTCGGCCTGATGGACGCCGACATCTACGGCCCCAACATTCCTCGCATGATGGGCGTGAATGCACCGCCTCCAGTGGAGGAAGGCAAGATCATTCCGCTCGAGGCGTTCGGCGTGAAACTCATGTCACTTGGTTTTCTCATCGAGCGCGATCAGCCCGCAATCTGGCGCGGCCCGATCGTGATGAAGATCATCACGCAGTTTCTCCGCGATGTGGCATGGGGGAAGCTCGATTATTTCCTCGTGGACATGCCACCTGGGACCGGCGATGCGCAACTGTCCCTGGTGCAGGCGACCCAGGTCGGCGGTGCAATCATCGTGACGACACCCCAGGAAGTCGCGGTCGGCGATGCACTGCGCGGCGCGAAGATGTTCGAACGCGTGGGAGTTCGCGTGCTCGGTGTCGTTGAGAACATGAGTTATTTCGAGTCGCCGGAAACGGGGAAGCCGATGGCGATCTTCGGCAGCGGCGGTGGAAGGCGGCTGGCGAACGAATTAGGCGTGCAATTGCTCGGTGAGGTGCCACTGTTTCCGCCCGTGCTCGAGGGAGGCGATTCTGGCCGGCCCATCGTGGTGGCCGATCCGGGATCCCGGGCGGCAAGGGAGCTTGTCGGAATTGCCGAAAGGATCGCGGTGCTATAGGACCGCACGGAGATGCGCCCTCTCATCACGCTCCTGACGGACTTCGGCACCGCCGACGGGTACGTCGCCGAGGTGAAGGGCGTGCTACTCTCACTGGTCCCCGACGCCCAGATCGTCGATGCCTCGCACGAGATTCCGCCGCACGACGTCGAGCTGGCTCGCCTCACGCTCGCGAAATACTGGCGACGTTTCCCCGAGCGAACCGTGCACCTCGTCATCGTAGACCCCGGTGTTGGCTCGGCACGGGCCGTCATGGCGGTCGAGAGCGAGGGGAGGTTTCTTGTCGGCCCGGACAACGGTGTGCTCTCGCCAGCGCTCCTCGCGCGCGGCGCGCGCGCCGTATCGCTGGCCATTCCAAGCGACGCCGCACCGACCTTTCAGGGCCGGGATGTCCTTGCACCGGCGGTCGCCCGACTTGCTCTGGGGGAGGAGCTGGAGTTCCTTGGCCTGCCGCACGAGCACCCCTTCATCCGGCGCACGGCGGAGTCCCACCAGCGCGCAGATGGGACCATTGATGGCGAAGTGATCGCGATCGACAGGTTCGGCAACGCCATCACCAACCTGATTGCTCGTCCGGGCGCGAGCGTCGACGTCAGCGGTCGCTTGCTTCCCCTGGTGCGCACATACGCGGATGTTCCGAGCGGCTCTTTATGCGCGCTGATTAGCTCCACCGGGCTTATCGAGGTGTCCGTGCGTGACGGAAACGGCGCGCAGGCTGCCGGACTACACCGGGGGTCACGCGTGATACTGCATCCGTCGCGCGAGCGCTGAGCCATCGCATCTTGCTTTGGAACGGTGCGCAGCCTGCCTAGCGCGAGTCTCGCACGACCGTAAACCCGCCGAGGAAGGCCTTCACGCGCACGCGCACGTGTCGCCTGGCCTCCTCGTATCCCGGCGTGTACCACAGGTCGCCCCGCTTCACGAGCCCGGACTTGTCAAAATCGGCGAGAAATGTGGACGCGTCAACGGAGACGCCTATCTCGCGCGGCACATGAAGCGTGAAGCCTCCCATCGCCAGGCTTCCCAACACGTCTACATCACGCGTGAGTTCGCCTCCGAGGTCGAGGTCGAGGGCTCCCACGCCGACGTTGGCATTCACGCGCTCAACTCCGGAGTTCCCAGCGCGCACGAGCTTGAGGCTCGCCGCTCCGACCTCCAGCGTCATGGAACGCAGACGATCAGGATTCGGCTGATCGAACCGCACCGCGACGTCAGCGGCGCCAGTCTTGACCGTCAGGTCGGTCAACCGGAGCCCCCCGAGCTGGATGTCGGCTTCCACCGCACCGAGCTCCAAGGAGAGATCCATCGGCACCTTGTTGCTCAGCTCGGCGTGCATGGAGCCCGCCTGGGTGCTGCCGCTCCGGAGATGCAAGCCGTGTGATCGCACGCCAAGTGTCAGCGAACGCGCCGAGGCGTCGTAGCGCGAGATCGGCTCCGAGCGCTCAGCATCGTAGCGGACGTTCATCTGATAGAGGGATCCGCCTGTGGTCGGCCGCAACTCGAGCGTGCCGGCGGCGTACTCCAGCCGCACCGATATCGCGGTCGTATCGCGCAACTGGCGCGACGCGTCGACCGTGCGCCATGTCTGTGCGAGAGCGCCCGATGCGCTCAGCGCAAAGACTGAGGCGGCACCGACGCAATGAGCTCGCAGGCTCACTTGACGACCGTGGATGCCGCCGGCGTTGGGCGTCGCGCGGCAGCAATGCCACTGACCGGAGTTGGGGTCTGCCAGCTCGCGGCGCTCATCGCCTTCTGCGCGGCGGGGGCGGTCAGGCGTCGCACCCCACCGCGGGATATCAAAGCCGCGCCCAGGCCGGCCGTCGCCGCCACCCACGTTATGGCGAATGCCATCGTATGCGCTACGAGACTCGCCGTGGGCTGCCAGGCCAAAACCGCAGCGGCAAACCATGGACTCATCACGATGACGAGGCCGATGAGCAGGGCCTTGAGTGAGGCCGCGCGGCGAGCCCGTTCGTCGAGCGCCACGGAATGCAGCAACGTCCGGCCGGTGATTCTGGCAATCGCGAAATAGCCCAGCGTCACCAGTCCCGCGGCGGCAATTACGTAGGCAACAATGGCGAACGGGATGAGCAGGATGCCGAGCACTGTCAGGGTGACGGCAACAAGGAGCAGGGCGAGGGCAGGGAGCAGCGCGAGCTGTCCGGCGATACCGATGAGGAATGCACGACTGAAATCGCGCTCCAGCGCCGCCGTCACGGCATCAAGGTTCGTCCCCGCGAAGATGAGCACGGCAATCCCGATGATCGCCAACACCGCCAGCCAGCCTCCCGCCAGAGCCAGCGATTGCAGGACCGCTCCGCTTGGAGTCCGCGCGACGGCGGCTGCGCCATCGGCGGCGGCCAGGTTACCGCCAATGGCGCGCGCGTCGCCGACGACATGCCCACCCTCCAAGGTCACTCTGCCAAGAATGGCGATCGCGTTTCCACTGACGCTGCCGCCCGGATACAGGATGATGTCACCGCGATACGTTACGGCATCACCGTCCAAGACCCCGCGCACATATAGCGTGCCGTCCGCGATGGCTACCGGACCTTTCTTCGTTGTGCCAGCCAAGACAGTCATATCACCAAAGGTGAACGATGCGGCGTCGGGCAGCTGCAAGGACACGGCATCCGCCTGCAGCGCGCGGAGGGCCTTGGTGAGAGAGTCCCGCGTGAGAGACGCTGGCCCGCGCGGCGGCTGTGCGTCCAGTCGTCCGGCGGCGATGTGTCCAGCGATGGCAAGGGCCGAGGCGCGGAAAAAAAAGGACACGGCCGCGCGCGTGAGCGAGGTGCGCATGGCCCTTACTGCCCAACGCGTCGTGAGGCGGTTGCGAGAGCGCGGAAGCCGAGCGTTGCCCCGGCGATCGCCGCCAGTACGACGCCACCACTGATGGCCAGCCCGGTCAATCCACCGGACCGCACTGTGTCCAATCCGGCCTGCCCGAACGCATTGCCAATAAGTCCCGCCGCGCCGTGCACCAGGGCTGCCCGCGCTCGATCCGTCGCGAGGTTGACCGCATACAGGGTCGCGTCTGCATGGAGGCTCAGCCAGACTGCGCTCGCGGAGACGCCGGCGGCGATCACGGTTGCGCTTGCCGCCATCACGACGCGCATTGGGGCAGACCGTGGTACGAGGCGTTGCGCGGCGTTGATTGCGGCAACGTGCCACGGCTCGATAATCTGAACTTGCCCTAGGACCTGATTCGCAAAGCG
>DASZZO010000036.1:0-30266 GCA_035544915.1 Gemmatimonadaceae bacterium
GGTCGAGATCGGTCACCGCATATTGCACGTCGTGCGGGGTCGCACTGTTATGAATGTGGACGCGCGCCGAGGCGTCTCCGCGCTTCGGGATCATCGGCGTAATCCAGGCGATGTCGGCGAGGGATATCGAGTCGGCGTGGAGCAGAAGCTCGAGAATGGCGGGCCCCGTCTTCGCCCACGCGATCGAACCCTTCACCGATGCGCGCGAGCCCGGCAACCGGAACAGCGGGAGGTCGAGCGCAAGCGAGTCTGCCCACCATCGCACGGCGCCCGCCGCCTGGCGAAGCGTCACCGGAGGGCGGCTGCTCTCCACCGCAAGGCGGGCGATGGGCGCAAGTCCGCCAGTGGCGCCCCGGCTGCGCAGCTTGGCGGGCCCGGCGACGAGTTCGATATGCGAGAAGTCCCGGCGTACCGGCGGAAGTCGGGGCAGGGAGTCGGGCATGACGAGGACGATGTGCCCGTCGCGCACTTCACCGCTGTCGATCGCGATGGCGAGGTTGGATTGCGATGGTGGCGCTCCTTTGGTCTGCGTGGCGAACAGCCGCTGGGCGTTCCACACCGAATCCTTCAGCTCCAGGTAGAGATACGGGCGCACGATGAGGAGCCGGGTGAGGCGGATATTGGATGCAAGGGCTCCGGGGAGCGACCCGTCAAGGTCGATATGCGAGGCGGCCGCGATGACCTGTCCGTGGTCATCGAGGATCGCCACGGAGTCCACGGAGACGTGCCCGCCGAGGGTGAAGTCGAGTCGTCCCAGATACAGGTGGCCGCGGCCGCCCAGGAAGGCTTCGACCTGCGCGACGAGAAACCGGCGCGCACGTTCGTGGCCCCACGGCGTGTGCACCAGGAGGACCGCTCCACCGGCGACCAGCAGCGCCAGGGCGATCACCAGGCCGAGCGAGAAGAGCGCGATGCGCTTCCGCCGAGTCAAAACGCGTTCCCGATGCTGAAGTGGAACGCAAGGCGCGGCAGCAGGCCGCCCTTGATCGCCGGCCGGAACGTCGCCGGACAGAACCGCTCGCCCGTCATGCCCGCCGGGAGTGTGAGCGGGTCGGTCGTTCCCGGGCTCACGCAAATGGCGCGTCCCGGCTTGCCCGCGGCAACGTCGCTCGGCAGCACGAAGAAAGCGGGGCCCGGCTCCGGCTGGTATCCGTTGTAGCCAACATCCATACGGAAGGGCCCCAGGATCGTCGCCAGCCGCACGCCGATTCCGGGCGTGATCCGGGCATTCGCGTTGAACGAGCTGAAGACGTCGTTCGTGTTCCACACGCGTCCGGCATCGACGAACATCACGGCGCGCAGTGCGTCCGATGGCCAGTGCCGCGCGCGCAGTTCCACGTTGGCGACCCACATCGCGTTACCACCGCTCGGCGCCGGACGACGGAAGCCATCCCGTGGCCGCGCCACACCGACCTTCGTTCCATCTGCCAGCGTGGTATCAGCGTACTTGGCGACGATGTACGATCCCGGCCCGAGCACGTTCTGCTCGAAGCCACGAACCGTACTCTGGCCGCCCGCGTAGAAGCGCTCGGGGGGAGGGAGCAGGGACGACAGGTCACCCGGCGCGCGCACAAAGCCAAGCTGGGCGCGAAGTGCCAGCGTGACGGCCGGGCCCAGCGGGATGTACTCGGCGGCCTCACCCCACAGGCGCGTGAAGTTCAGCGGCTTGATGCGCTGCACCTTGGTGAAGCCCTGGCGAATCTCGAACTGCCATCGCGAGCCGCTCACCGGGTCATCGACTGGCAGCAACGGGTTCTGCACGAAGATCGCGGAGACCGTATGTATCGGGCTCGGCAGCGTGAAGCTCGCGAGGTCCTCGACACGGCAAAAGCCGAATCGCTCACAACTCACCGCGCCGTCCGCGACGGTCCTGCTGTTCACGAACTGGTACTGCAGCGAACCGGTCAGCCGCGGCGCGAGCTCGCGCGTCACCGAGGTGATCGTCCCGATCTCGGTGGTTTGTTCGTACACCAGGTATTCCGAGCGACGTTCGCTGTACACGGTGAAAGCGGGATGAAGCCTCGATCCGACAAGTCCGCGCAAGTTGATGGTCGCGCCCGCGTAATAGTTCAGATGATGACTGAACGGATCGTTGCGCAGGGGAGTCAGGCACAGCGCGGAGAGACCGGTGAAGGGCTGCGCGAGGCCGATCTTGGAGAACCTGGAATTCAACTCGAGGCGGTGACCGGAACCCATGAGGTTCTGGTCGACGAACCTGATCTGGGTTCGAAAGCAGTCCAGCGTGCCCCAGCCACCGCCGGCACGCACCGCCCGCCGTCCCCCCTCGGCGAGCGTGATCCTGAGCGGGAGGACATTGCGCGCCGAATCGTACGCCGCATCGTCGAACCGGATGATCTTGTAGAGCTCCGACGCATAGAGGTCGCGCTGGCTGGCGGCGAGCAGCACCGGGTTGTAGACGTCGCCCGGCTTCACCCGCAGCAGCTGGCGCACTTCGCTGGTGTCGAGCGCCAGCTTGCCGCCGCCGGGTGTGATCTTCACGGTGATCTCGCCGATGTTGACGAGACGACCGGGATCGTAGGTGAAGGTGACCGACGCGCGCCGATGCGCGGAATCCACCACGGCCAGTGGACCGCCCGGATCGGCCGCCATTGCGTAGCCCGCAGCACGAATGAGGTTCTGCAAAGAATCACGGACGGTGGCGAGCTTCGCGCTGTCGAGCGGTGCGTTGCGCAACTGCCGCATCACCACGGGCACATCGACGGTGCCTGGCGGAATTCCGAGGAACGTGATGGAGTCAATCCGGATCGGCAGGGCCTCCTGCACCGTGAACGTCACCTGTGCGCGGCGCATTCCCCGGTGGGCAATGGACGACCTGGCAGTCGTACCGGGATATCCCCGCGTTTCGTACTCCTCCACGAGGCGCTGCGCGTCGCGAACGACTTCGAGCGAGTCGAGGCAGGTGAGAGGGCCGGTGTTCCAGCCGAACCAGCGGCGATAGAGTCCCGTGCGCTCAGTCGCGATGACCGCCGCGAGCGCTCGCTCGGAGAACGCGTGATTTCCCTTGAAGTCCACGGCGTCCACAGTCGGGTGGCGCTCGGAGCACAGACCGTGTTGCGCCGCCACGATCCTCGCCGCGAGTGTCATACCAGCCGCGAGGAGCAGCGCTCGACCGGGCATCCGGCATCGTGTGCGGGCGGGGCGTGCGCGGCTCATGTTAGACTAGAACCTACCTATCGTGTCTTCCGCACTCCACTCTGCCCCCGTGTCGCGGCCCGCGCGCCGCGCGGTCGCGTTCTGGTCACTCTTCGCCGGCACCGTCGCGATGGACGTCGTGACCAAGCGACTCGCCGAGCAGGGCCTTCGCCTCCATGTGCCGCGCGAGGTTGTCGGCGAATGGGTCCGCCTCACGCTCACGTACAACACGGGCGCTGCGATGAACCTGTCGCTCGGCGCTGCCTCGCGGGTGGTGTTCGCGGCCGTGGCGTCGGTCATGCTCGTGATCATTTTTCGCATGTATCGCCGCACGGCCCCGCACGACGGGGCGCAATCCGCCGCCCTCGCGCTCATTGCCGCCGGCGCGCTCGGCAATCTCATCGACCGTCTGCGCTCGGCGCAGGGCGTGGTGGATTTCATCGACGTCGGCGTTGGAGATTGGCGGTTCTGGACGTTCAACGTCGCGGATATGGGAGTGACAGTGGGCGCGGTCATGCTGGCGACGCTGCTGCTCAGAAGACCGGCGCCCGCGTAGCACGCTTGGCAGGCGTAGTCTGCGAAGGATGCGTCGCAAGGGATTCCACCCCTCAGCCCGCGTCGGGTTCATTGCCGCGCGCGGCTAGTCGATTTGCGCTACGCCGTTTGGAAGTTGCGCTACGGCGCGCCCGAGTGTTCAGAACGGCGCGCCTGGACGTGAACGCTGACTCCCCGCTCCAGACTCTCGACACCAGGACTCTCGGCTCCCGACTGTTGACTCCTGTCGGTCGTCTTCCCCCTTGACTCTCGCCTGCCTTTAGACCACTCTTTCATCCGGATAGACGGATGAACAAAGCATACGGATGAAGCAGAACCCAGTTTTCGATCGCCTGAGTGCACTCGCCGATCCCATTCGCGCCCGGCTGCTGCTCGTGCTCGAACGGCACGAGCTGACCGTCAGCGAGCTCCGGGCGGCGCTTCAGCTCCCTCAGTCGACGGTGAGCCGGCATTTGCGCGCGCTGGCGGATGCGGGCTGGGTTGTGGCGCGCGAAGATGGGACGAGCAACCGGTATCGGATGGCGTCGCGGGAGGCCAATGGCGGCTCGCGCCGGCTGTGGCTATCCGTCCGCGAGGATGTGGGGTCCATGGCGACCGCGTCGCGCGACGCCGAGCGCGTGCACGGCGTAATCGCGGCGCGTCACACCGCCTCGCAGAAGTTCTTCGCATCGAGCGCGGCGCACTGGGACAAGTTGCGCGGCGAGCTGTTCGGCAATCGCACGGAACTCTTCGCACTGCTCGGACTGCTCGACGAAGGCTGGACGGTTGCCGACCTCGGGTGCGGTACGGGGCAACTCGCCGAGGCGGTGGCGCCGTTCGTGCAGCGGGTCGTTGCCATGGACGAATCGCCGGACATGCTGCGCGCCGCTCGCGCGCGGCTTGCGCGGCACGACAACGTCGAGGTGCGGCACGGGTCGCTCGAGTCGCTGCCCATCGAGGCCAACGAACTTGACGTGGCCGTGCTGTCGCTGGTCCTGCACTACGTGGACGATCCGCCGCAGGTGCTCGCGGGTGTCCATCAGGCTCTCGGCGCGAACGGCACGCTGCTCGTGATCGACATGATGCCACACGACCGCGCGGAGTTCCGCCAGACGATGGGACATGTCTGGCTGGGGTTCGACGCGGAGCAAGTCAGGCAGTGGAGCGACGACGCGGGATTCGCCTCATGCCGGGTGCATCCGCTACCGGCGGCGCCGCAGTCGAGTGGACCCAACCTTTTCGCCGCAGTCCTGCGCAAACACTAACCCTTCCCGGACCGATGGCCACCGCAGCAGCCGCACCCCACGCGTTCGACGCCGCCGGGCAGGCGGGCCGAATGCCGTTCAAAGTGAAGGATCTCTCGCTCGCCGACTTCGGGCGCAAGGAGATTCGCCTCGCCGAATACGAGATGCCCGGCCTCATGGCGCTCCGGCGCGAGCATGGGAGCACGCGTCCGCTCGACGGTGCGCGGATCATGGGCTCGCTGCACATGACCGTGCAGACCGCGGTGCTCATCGAAACGCTGGCCGAGTTGGGGGCCGATGTGCGATGGGTGAGCTGCAACATTTTCTCCACGCAGGACCACGCCGCCGCGGCCGTCGCGGTGGGCAGGCATGGCACCGTTGCACGCCCTCGCGGCACGCCCGTGTTCGCGTGGAAGGGTGAAACGCTCGCGGAGTACTGGTGGTGCACGGAGCAGGCGCTGGCGTGGCCGGACGGCGGGGGGCCGAACCTCCTGCTGGATGACGGCGGCGACGCGACGCTGCTCGTGCACCGGGGCGCGGAGGTCGAGAAGGCGGGCCGGGTCCCCGATCACGACCCGGTGCACGAGAGCGAAGAGTACGGCGTCATTCTCGACCTGCTGCGCGCCGAGTTGAAAAAGAATCCCAGGCGGTGGACGGACGTGGCAGCCGGCATTCGGGGCGTCTCCGAGGAAACGACAACGGGCGTGCATCGCCTGTACGAGATGATGAAGGCGGGCACGCTCCTGTTTCCGGCGATCAACGTCAACGACAGCGTCACCAAGTCCAAATTCGACAATCTCTATGGCTGCCGGCATTCGCTCACCGACGGGATCCTGCGCGCCAGCGACGTGATGCTCGCGGGGAAGGTGGCCGTGGTGATGGGCTACGGCGATGTGGGGAAGGGATGCGCGCAGGCGCTCGAAGGGCAGGGCGCGCGCGTCGTGATAACGGAAATCGACCCGATCTGCGCGCTCCAGGCGGCGATGGAAGGCTATCAGGTCACCACGCTCGAATCCGTCGTGGCCACCGCCGACATTTTCGTTACGGCGACGGGCAACAAGGGGATCGTCACGATCGACCACATGGCGCGGATGAAGGACAAGGCGATCATCGGCAACATCGGCCACTTCGACAACGAGATCGACATGGCCGGGCTCAAGGCGTACCCCGGCATCGAACGGATCAATATCAAGCCGCAGTACGACGAGTGGGTCTTTCCCGACGGGCACAGCGTGCTCATTCTCGCGGAGGGGCGCCTGCTGAATCTCGGCTGCGCGACGGGACACCCGAGCTTCGTGATGTCGGCATCATTCACGAATCAGGTGATGGCGCAGATCGAGTTGCACACCAACAACGGCGCGTACAGGAACGAGGTCTACGTGCTGCCCAAGTCGCTTGATGAGCGGGTGGCGCGGCTGCACCTCGACAAGCTTGGGGTCAAGCTGACGAAGCTGTCAGCGGAGCAGGCGGCGTATATCGGAGTGCCGGTGGAAGGGCCGTATAAGCCTCAACATTATCGGTATTGAGGGGCCTCCTAGCGGTCCAGCATCCCCCTGCGCCATAGCCCGAAATCCCAGTGACCCTGCGAGTCGGGATCATAGCGAACAATCACGGGGGCGCCCTCTACCGTGCGGTCGAACTCCGGGCGGCTGAGTGTGAAGGCGAGCGTGCTGAGCGTGCCGTCGGGGTAGCGGCTGAGGCGCACCATCACGTCACCAATCGCGAGTGTCACGAGGGCGTTGACCGGAGGAAAGTTCCGTGTGCTGGTGACCACCACTTCCACTCCAGGAGCGCCGCCCAACGCGGGCGACGCGCTGACGCTGCGGACCGCCACGATGGTGCCCATCGTCGCCTGTTGCGAGGTCGGGTCGATGACGCGCCCGCTGCAGCCGAGCGCGGCCCCCGCAGCGAGGAGGGACGCAGTCAGGACGGCCAGCGAAATGAGGCGTGACGGGCGGGTGTGCGGCACTGATGACTCCGGTCAACGGTGGAACCAAGTTAACGGGGCCCCGTGGCGATCTCCAACAACAGATACCCATCCGCGCGTGATCCCTGTCACAGCGTGACGGCGGCGGGAGTCCTGACACCCGCCGCCGGGCTCGTCTACGCTCTCAACCAAACCACAGCGTAGTACGGCCCTCTCCCCCTCGCCCCACCAAATCTGAGACTCCTGCACCCTGCACCCCGGAGGTACCCCCGCACCGTGCCGGATGTCTCCGTGCCAGGCGGGTACAACTCCACGAAGTCGACCTCGTTCGCGCGGAACGTGTCGAGATTCGTCGAGCCGACCATGCGGTTGCCGTCAATCAGCACGCAGACGTCGTTGCCGGGCTGCTGCAAGTCCATCGCGGCCAGCATGCCGCTGCGGGTGCGGCGGATCGCCTGCCCCAGTGAGAGATCGCCGAATGGTGCCAGCTCCTCCCGCGGGACGACGGTGGCCAGCATGCCGCGCCTCACCATGCGGTCGCGTGTTTCGGTCCAGACCCACTCCGTGCGGTTTCCGAAGCCGCTTTTTTCCGCGCGCTTCGATTCTGACATGCCCGCATCCAGCGGCGAGAGCCGCACGACCACGCCGCGCCAGTCGGCGAGCTGCATGCTGTGCATGGCGGGCTGGTAGCCGAGCTTGCGGATGCGCAGCACGACGGGCCCGCTGTGCACCGACGTGAAGGTGAACCAGCCTGTCGAGTCAGTGCTGGTCGACGCGCTCGTGGTGCCGATCATCTCGACCTTCGCACCGGGCACCGTGCGGTTGGCCGAGTCGATCACCACGCCGGCGAGCACGTTGAGCGACGCCCTGACCTGCACCGTGTCGAGCATGGATCGCGAGGGCACCATCATGACGGTGAGCGTGTCGGAACTCTCGGGCACGCGGACCGCGAGCGACGCGGGGAGATACCCGATACGCCGGAACAGGAGCGTCTGGATGCCCTTTGGAGCGCCGGCGAACCGGAACGCTCCCCGCTCGTCGGTGCGCGTGCTGGCGTCCGTGCCTTCCACTCGCACGTCGGCGCCCCCGACCGGTGCGCCGGCGGGCGTGATGACGCGCCCCGCGATCGTCGGCGGCTGCTGCACGCGGGCCGTGGCCGCAAGCGCCAGCACGAGGAGTGCGGGCTCGGCGATACGGCGGAAGTTCATGGGATCCCTCGGTGGGCAGCTGACTATCGGATCAGTACCCCGCGCACCCACCGCGTTCCATCAGCGTCGCGCCGGCTCGCTCTTCCAGAAGTCGATCCCGCCGGCCTGCTGGCCCACGTCCACGCTCGCAACCTTCCGCAGCGTCACGAGATCGATGATGTCCACCGTTCCGGGTTGCGATCCCGAGCCCTCGACGGAGATGAAGGCGTACAGGTCGTCATCGGATACGGCCACCCCGTGCACGACTTTTCGCGTCGTCGGAACGCGGGCGAGTTCCTTCCCGCTCGCGACGTCGATGACCGACACCGACTGGTCGCGCTTGTTGGTGCTGATGAGCCGTGTGCCGTCGTGCGTGGTGCCCAGGTTGTACACGCCAGGGCCGGCGGGAAGGCGGCGGAGGAGCGTCCACGACCGGGTGTCGATCTCCACGATCTCGCTCGACTTGTTGCACGCCACCCAGACGCGCGTGCCGTCTCGCGACGGCTGCGCCCAGGTCGGCGAGCATGACACGTCACCCGGCTTGGGGGGATCCATGCCGTGCCCGCCCATGTCGTGCGTGGCGTGCTCCACCGCGCCGCGGGGCTGGGGCGCGCCCTGCACTCCCTTCTCCTTGCCCGCGCTGAGCACGAAGTGCCGCGATACCGCGAGTGTGCGCGTGTCGATTTCGACCAGCAGTTCATCCATCATGCAGGCCGAGTAGTGTTTCAAGCCGTCGGATGAGAGGCGCGACCCGTGCGGCATCGTGCAGGTCCGGATGCGCGCGATTTCAACCATTGCATCGGCGGCCACCACGGACACGTCGCTCGCCACCATGTCGCCGTGGAGGTTGAAGTTCACGACGTACACGTAATACCCGTCCGGCGACACCTGCGCCGTGGCCGGGAAGTTGCCCAGCATCACGCTGCCTTCGGCGGCATCGGTGGCCGCGTTGTACTTCTGCAACCTGCCGAACGGCGTGCCGTGCGCCGTGGAGACGAAGTAGTGCTGCCGGTCCGGTGACATGGCCAGGCCGTGCGGCCCGGCGACCTCGGTGGGCGCCCACCCCACATATCGCTCGCGCTCGACGGCGGCGCCCCCGGGACCGAACCTGATGAGTGCAACGCGGTCCACCGATTCGCTCGCGACGAAGACGAGATAGTCCTTCGCGGGCGCGCCCTGAGCGCGAATCGCGTTCAGGGCAAATACCGGCGCGGCGAGCAGGGCGGCGAGCAGGGCGGCGAGCAGGGCGGCGAGCAGCGCGGCGAGCCCCGCGGCGCCGCGGACCATCCGCCGTCCGCGCACCGACGGCAGCGAGGCAATCATTAGGGCACGACCGGCGCCCGGGGTTCGATGCGCACGATGAACAGCCCCGAGTTGAAGTCATTCACGTAGGCGAGGCCATTCTTCACGACGACGCCCCACGTCATGGTGGAGTTCGGGATGAATCCCTTCGGATCCGACGGATTGACGTGGGCGATCTCGCGCTGCTGCGCGCGCAGGTCGCCGCGCAGCTCGCCGGAAATATCGAACGCGCGAAATCCCGCGTTGTATGCGCCCATGTACAATGTGTCGCCCGCAACCCACACGTTGTGCACGCCGCCGTACTCGGGCTCGTAGAACGCCACCGGCCTGGGGTGGGCAATGTCCGAGACGTCGAGCACCTGAAGGCGTCCGTAAGCGCGCGCCGGCCGGTTGTTGAACAGCAACTGCTCGTCGGCGAGCGTGAACACCTCGTCCGCGATGAATACGTAGTCCTTGTGGCGCCACGCGGTGTGCGTGCCGCGCACGAACCCGGGTCCGCCCACCGCCTCGACCTGCTTGCAGAGCGCGTTCAGGTCGTACTTGTACTGCGACACCAGCTGCGGATTCGAGGGAGATCCGCCCTTGATGCCGCTGCCGATGTCGAGAATGACCAGCCCGTCGTTCCAGTAGCTCGCGTAGAGGAGCCCATCGCGCACGTCGATGTCGTGGAGCGTGCGCCCCGCGTCGGCACGCGGTGTCTTCCATGTGCCCACCTGCCTGGGGTGGGCCGGGTCGCCGATGTCGACGATGTGCAGCGCGCCGGTGCCGTCGTTGGTGAGATAGACGTGCATGCCGAACTTCGGCTGCGTGTAGATGTACGCCGAGTGCACCCCCGCGGTGACGCCGTCGGTGAACTCGCCCACCGGCTTGGGGTGGAGCGGATCGTCGAGGGTGCACACGACGATTCCGTTCTTCCTGTTGTCCGCGCCCTCGCGCGTGATGACCATCACCTTGCCGTCCTCGGAGGTCATCACGTCGTTGATCATCCGTGCGTTCACGATGACGGAATCGACGATGCGCGGCTTGGCCGGGTCGGCGACGTCGAGCACGTACACCCGGTCGCCGCCAAGGTGTGTCCCGAGGTACGCCACCTTTCCATTGGGATGCACCCAGACTTCAGACGTGGGGAAGGCGGTGCGAACCACCGATCCCACCACTGTCGCGGGACGGCGCACGTCTCGCGGAGTGAGCGTCACGGTCGTCTGCACCGAGCGTGCGCCCAGCAGCGCTGTCACCGTGTACCTGCCGGCATCGTATCCGACGAAGGCACCGTCGGCGTCAATCTCCCCGTGGCCCGGCGCCAGCAGCCACGTGGGGGAAAGCCCCTCGATTTCCTTTCCGGCGGCGTCCTTGACGGACAGCCTGAATCGAATGACGTCGCCGGTCCGCGCCTGCGGCTGGGATGGCGTGAGCGTGACGGATCCGACGTTCGCGGCGAGGACCTCGACCCGGAGCGATTCTTTCACGCCACCGGCGGCTGCCGTGACGACCGCGCTGCCGGGGGAGATGGCTGTGATGGAGCCGTCGGCGCCGGCGCGGGCAACCGCGGGCGCGGCGCTCGTCCAGGTGACAGCGTCGGGCCGCACGTCACCTGCCTTCGAGAACACGTGCCCGCTCACCTGCATCGACTGGCCGGCGAGCAGCTTGAGCGCGCGCGGCTCAATGACAATAGTTGCAGCGGGGCCTGGCAGTACCGCGACCTCGACGCGCCGGATCACCGGCTTCTGCCCCTGCACGATCGCGGTCACGGCGACGGGAATCGTGCCGACCGCGCCCGCATGCACGAGGCCCTTGTCGTCCACCGCGCCCTCGAACTGCGCCGCGGTTTGCTGGAACCGGATGGTCGCGCCCGGCACCGGGCGTCCGCCTGCGTCGAGCGCCTCTGCCTGCAGCTGCAGCGTTTCGCCCGCGACGACCCTGGGTGCCGATGGCGTGACGTTGATGCGCGCGACCGCCGGCTGTTGGGCGAGGGCCAGCGATGGGACCATCAGGAACGCGAGTGCGCGCATGGTTGACCATGAGTTGAGGTGTGACATCGCGCTACGGCACAACCCGGGGTTTCGGTTCGATCCGGACTATCCAGAGTCCGTTGTTGTCGTCGTTCACGTACGCGAGCCCGTCCGCGGGATTCACGACCACGCCCCAGGTCATGGCCGCGTTCTTCACGTGGCCGTCCATGTCGGCGGTGTTGAGGTGGCCGATCTCGCGCCCCTGGGCCCGCAGGTCGCCGCGCAGTTCGCCCGAAATGTCGAATACGCGGAACCCGGCGTTGTACGCTCCCATATACAGCGTGTCGCCCGCCACCCAGACGTTGTGCACCCCGCCGTACTCCGGCTCGTACCAGGCGACCGGCCGGGGATGCGCCAGGTCGCTCACGTCCAGGACCTGCAGGCGACCATAGGCGCGTCCGGCCGCGGCATCCTTGGTGCCCTTCGGGTAGCTGGCCGGAAATACTTCGTCGGCGATGAACACGTAGTTCTTGTGGCGCCAGGCGGTATGTGTGCCGCGGATGAAGCCGGGCCCGCCGTCCACCTCGACCTGCTTGTAGAGGGCGTTGAGGTCGTACTTGTACTGGGAGACGAACACGGGGTTCGAGGGTGACCCGCCCCTGATGCCGTTGCCGACGTCGAGCACCACGAGCCCGTCGTTCCAGTAACTCGCGTAGAGCAGCCCGTCGCGCAGGTCGATGTCGTGCAGCGAGCGACCCGCGTCGGGGCGGCCCGGAGTCTTCCAGCGCGCGACTTCGGTCGGATGATACGGATCGTTCACGTCGAGCACGTGGAGGGCGCCGGTGCCGTCGTTTGTGAGGTAGATGTGGGTGCCGAATTTCTCCTGCTTGTACACGAAAACCGAATGCACGCCGCCGGTAACCCCTTCCGTGAACTCGGCGACCGGCCGGGGATGTGCGGGGTCGGCGAGTGAGGCAATCACGATGCCGTTCCTGCGGTCGCTGGCCCCTTCCCGCGTGAAGACCAGGAACTTGCCATCGGGGAACGTCATGACATCGTTCACGCGCCGCGTATTGGAGATGACGGAGTCCGTGACGACCGGATTCGAGGGGTCGCTGATGTCAATCGCGTACAGGACGTCGCCGCCCGAACCCGAGCCCAGGTAGGCGTGCTTGCCGTCCTGGTGCAACCAGATCTCCTCGGTGCTGAACCGCGACCGGGGCAGACGGCCCACGAGCGTGAGCGGCCGGCGCACGTCGCGCTCGGCAAGCGTCACGGTGGCTTCGACGCTGCGTGCCCCGAACGACGCAATCACCGTGTACTCGCCGGCCTCATATCCCACGAACGCGCCGTCGTCGTCCACGGTGCCGTGCCCGGGCGAGAAGCTCCACGTGGGCGTCAGCCCGGCGATCGGTTTCCCCTTGGCGTCCCTGGCCGTTACGGCGAAGCGGAGGACGTCACCCGTCCTCGCCTCGACGTTCGCGGGCGTCAGCGCGAGCGACGTCAGCGCACCGGCCACAACCTGCACCGGCAGCGGTGTGCGCACCCTGCCGACCGTCGCCAGGACCATCGCCGCACCGGCGCGCACGGCCGTGACGAGACCCGCGTCGTTGATGGTGGCGATGGACGGATTGGAGCTCGTCCACACGACGCGGTCCGCGCGCCGGTCCATCGACGCGGAAAACACGCGGGCGCTGAGCCGCAGCCGCTGTCCCACGACGAGTGTCACGCTGCCGGGGCCGACTTCAATGCGTGCGGGGGGGCCCGGCAGCGCGCGAACTTCCACGACTTCGAATCGCGGGCGCGCGCCCGGCACCGTCGCGGTGACCGTGACCGGCAGCGTCGCAGTGGATCCGGCGGTGACGAGCCCCGTCGAATCGACCCGGCCCTCGAAGCGCGCGCCCGACCCAAGCCGGTAGCGGAAGGTCGCACCGGGAATAACGGTGTTCTGCGCGTCGCGCGCTTCCGCGTGCAGGCGCAGCGTGTCACCGGCAGTCATCGTGCGCGTGGCGGGCATGACGACGATGCGCGCAATCTCGGGCGCGGCGGCCGGCGCAGCCTGCGGCGCCTGCAACACGATCAGGGCAGACAGGATTCTCATCTTGGCCTGGCTGGAGTGTACCGGAATCAAAACGTCCGGACGCGGAGGCGCCACGTCAAGGAAACGAGCGCTTTCGCGCGGGCGCCCGCCATGCGAGAGTTCCTCATGCGCACACTCAAGACTTTCACGTTATTCGCGGTGGTCTCGGCGCTCGGCGCCCAGGCGCCCGCAACGCCGGATGCCGCCCTCGCGCACGCCCGCGCCCTCCTTGCATCCACGCCGCTCGTAGACGGCCACAACGATCTTCCGTGGGCCATTCGCGAAAGCCGGACCGCGCCGCGCGACGTGGACGCGTATGACCTGCGCAAGCGGACGCCGCACCAGACCGACATCGCCCGTATGCGCGCTGGAAAGCTGGGCGGCCAGTTCTGGTCCGTGTACATCCCCGGCGAGGTCAAGGACTCCGGATACGCGCGCATTCAGCTCGAACAGATCGACATCATGAAGCGCGTGATTGCGAAATACCCCGACGCATTGATGCCCGCGTTCACCGCGGCGGACGTGCGCGCAGCGCACAAGGCGGGAAAGGTCGGCTCGCTCCTCGGCATGGAGGGCGGCCATGCGATCGAGAACTCGCTCGGCGCGCTGCGCGCGTATTACGCACTCGGGGTTCGCTACATGACTCTCACGCACAACGTGACGCTCGACTGGGCCGACGCCGCGCTCGACAGTGCGAAACACCACGGACTCACCAATTTCGGGCGCGAAATCGTGCGCGAGATGAACCGCCTCGGAATGCTGGCGGACATCTCGCACGTGTCGCCGGGGGTGATGAGCAACACGCTCGATGTGTCAGAGGCGCCGGTGATCTTCTCGCATTCCGCGTCGCGGGCGCTGGTCGACCATCCGCGCAATGTGCCCGATTCGATTCTCCGGCGCCTGCCGAAGAACGGCGGCGTGGTGATGGTGCCCTTTGTGCCCAGCTTCACTTCACCGGCTGTTCGCGCCTACGGCCTCGAGCGCGCGGGCGTTCTGACCGGGGCGCAGAAAAAGTTCAGCGGGGATACGGCGGCGGTGCAGAAGGACCTCCGTGCGTGGGATGCCGCACACCCTGCTCCGCGCGCCACACTCAAGGACGTGGCCGACCACATCGAGCACGTGAAACGCGTGGCCGGTGCCGATCACGTGGGCATCGGCAGCGATTTTGACGGCGTCGATGACGACCTGCCCGCCGGTCTCGAAGACCAATCCACGTATCCGGCGCTCTTTGCGGAACTCATCCGGCGCGGCTGGAGCGATGCCGACCTCAGGAAACTTGCCGGCGAGAACGTGCTGCGGGTGCTGGCGAGGGCCGAGCAGGTGGCGAAGCGGCTGCAGAAAGAACGGCCGCCCTCGACGAAGACCATTCAGGAGCTGGACGGACGGGCGCGGATGTAGCGCGGTCCGCCCCGCGCGACCGGAATGCCCCGTCCTGTCGCGCCCACGCGTACCGCGCGCTAGATACCAGATAATTGACGGGACCTTCACACACTGCTTTCCATACCGCCATGCCGACCAATCCGCTCCTCGCTCTGCACGCCGCCGGCCAGTCGATCTGGCTGGACTTCATCGACCGCACGATGCTGCAGAATGGCGAACTTGCGCGCCGGATCGGGACTGAGGCGCTCAGCGGGATGACGTCGAATCCCACGATCTTCGAAAAGGCGCTCGCCCAGGGCGAGGCCTACGATGCACAACTGCGGGACGCCGCCGGAGACCGTTCGGCATGGCAACTGTTCGAGCTCATCGAGACGGACGATGTGCGCTCGGCGTGCGACATCTTTCGCGGGGTGTACGACGCGACGGGCGGAAGTGACGGGTTCGTCTCGATCGAAGTGTCGCCCGGGGCCGCGAACGACGCCCAGGCGACGATCACGGAGGCGCGCCGGCTCTGGGCCACCGTCAACCGGCCGAACGTAATGATAAAGGTCCCGGGAACTGCAGCGGGCGAGGAGGCGCTGCGACGGCTCATCGCCAGCGGGGTGAACGTGAATGTCACGCTGCTCTTTGCCGTGGAGGAGCATGCGCGCATCATCGAGGCCTATCTCGCGGGCCTTGAAGACCGCGCGCAAGCCGGAGGCGACATTTCACACGTCGCGAGCGTGGCGAGCTTCTTCGTCAGCCGGGTCGATACGGAGGTGGACAAGCGCCTCGAGAAGATCGGGACGCCCGAAGCCCGGGCACTGCTCGGCGAGGCGGCGGTGGCCAACGCAAAGCTCGCCTATGCGCTGTTCCGCGAGCGGTTCGCGGGCCCGCGCTGGACCGCGCTCGCCGCCAGGGGCGCGCGCCTGCAGCGGCCGCTCTGGGCCAGCACGGGGACGAAGAATCCGGCTTACTCCGATGTGAAATACGTCGAGGCGCTCATCGGTCCCGACACCGTGAATACGCTGCCCCCGGCCACGCTCGAGGCGTTCCGCGATCACGGCAAGGTCGCGCACACCGTGGACGCCGGCGCGGAGGGTGCGCGAGCGACCCTCGCCGCCCTCGCGAAAACAGGCGTGGACCTCCGGGCGGTGACGGACCAGTTGCTGATCGAAGGGCTGGCGAGCTTCCAGAAGTCGTTCGACACGCTCATTGCGGGGCTCGAACGCAAGGCGGCGGCGCTCGGCCGCACGCTCGCGGTGCGATGACGCCATCGCGACATGACCGTCCCGCGCACCAAGATCGTCGGCACGCTCGGACCTTCATCGTCGAGCCAGCAGGTCATCCGGTCTCTCATCGAGGCGGGCCTCGACGTGGCGCGGATCAACTTCTCCCACGGGACGCACGACGAGCATGCGCGCACCGTCGCGACGATCCGCGCGACCGCTGAGGAGCTCAACCGTCCCGTCGCCATCCTCGGCGACCTGCAGGGACCCCGCATCCGGATCGGTGAGCTTCCGGCGCCTGTCACCGTAGAGGACGGCGAGGTGATCACCTTCGCGAACGAAGGGAACGCGAAGGAGGGCGACGTGCCGGTCACGTACGACGACATTGCCGCAGACGTGACGCTCGGGAGCCGGATCCTGGTGAATGACGGCTTGCTGGAGTTCGTCGTGACGGGTGTGGACGAGCACCGCGTGCAGGTGCTCACGCTGCACGGCGGCGTCATTTCGTCGCACAAAGGCATGAATCTCCCCGGTATCGACGTGTCGGCGCCATCGCTCACGCCAAAGGACCTCGCCGACGTCGAGTTCGCAAAGGCAAATGACCTGGACTATCTCGCGCTCAGTTTTGTTCGCCGCGCCGAGGACATCCGTGCGCTGAAGGCGCTGTTGCCGAAGGGCATCCTCGTCGTCGCCAAGATCGAAAAGGACAGCGCGCTGCGGCGCCTGGAGGAGATCCTGCTGGCCAGCGACGCCGTGATGGTCGCACGCGGCGATCTCGGCGTCGAGCTGCCCTTCGAGGAGGTGCCCCTCGCGCAGAAGCGCATCATCGGCCTCGCGAACCGCTACGGCCGCCCGGTCATCACCGCGACGCAGATGCTCGAGTCGATGATCATGCACCCCCGCCCCACGCGCGCCGAGGCGAACGACGTCGCGAATGCCGTGCTCGACGGCACCGATGCCGTCATGCTCTCGGCCGAAACGGCCGTCGGTCTTTTCCCCGTCCTTGCGGTCGAGGCGATGCGCCGGATCGCTGTTGCCGCCGAGACGCTCCCCGTGCAGCGAGGCATTGGACTGGACCGGGTAGAGCCCGGCAAGGGATCGACGGAGGAGACCATCGCGTCGGCGTCGGTGACGGCCGTCCGGCTGCTGGGTGCGCGGTGCGTGCTCGTGTTTACGAAGAGCGGCTTCAGTGCGCGCATTGTGGCGGCGCGCCGCCCCGGCGTGCCGATCGTGGTGCTCACGGACCAGACGCGGACGTATCGGCAGCTCGCACTGGTGTGGGGGGTGGTGCCCGTACTCGTGCCGCACGCCGATACCTACGAGCAGATGGCGGCGACCGCGAAGACGGTACTCCTCGAGCGAGGATTGGCCGGGACCGGAGACCGTGTCGTGGTCACGGCTGGGGTTCCCTTCGACGTGCCTGGCACCACCAACATGCTGAAGGTCGAAACGGTGTGAGGCTGACGTTCCTCGGCACCGGCACGAGTTTCGGTGTTCCGCAGATCGGGTGCGAATGTGCGGTCTGCCGCTCCACCGACCCGCGCGACAAACGCACGCGCGTGGGCGCCCTGATCGAGTCCGAGGGCACCAATCTGCTCATCGACACGCCGACGGAGCTGCGCTTCCAGCTCATCGCCGCGGGCGTGAGCCGCGTCGACGCGGTGCTCTTCACGCACGACCACGCCGACCACGTGCACGGGATCGATGACCTGCGCTCCATTTCGGTGCAGCGGACGTCGCCGCTGCCGATTTACGGGCCGGTTGAGGCGCTGCAGAGCCTGGCGCGCAAGTTCCCGTACATCTTCGACGACGCGGTCCGTCCGCTTCCCGGCACGTCCAAGCCCGAGGGGGTGGCATGCGCCCTCGAACCCGGCAGAAGCGCGCGCATCGGCACACTCGACGTGGTGCCGGTGGAGGTTCCGCATGGGCCGATGCGCGTCTTCGGGTACCGCATCGGCCCGCTCGGATACATCACCGACGCCAAATCGATTCCCGCGGACGCCTCGGCGTTGTTGGGCAAGGACGGCGGCGTGAAGGTGCTCGTGCTCAACGCGCTCCTCCGGTTCGAGCATCCGACGCATCTCAGTCTCGACCAGGCGGTGGAGACGGCGCGCAGGATCGGCGCGGAGCGGACGTACCTCACGCACCTCACGCATCACACGGCACACGCAGATCTCGACGCGGAACTCCCGGCCGGGATCTATCCGGCGTTTGACGGCCTGCGGGTGGCGGTGGACTGACGACGATGGTTCGGTGCCCCTGGCAGATGAAATCGAACGCGAGCCGTTGATTCGGCCTCACGAGGGGGCGAGATTTGGTCATGTCGCACTCGTCCGCCCTTACCAGCATTCTCGATCCCATTGCGTCCGTCGCCGGCGACACCGTCACGATGCGCAATGCCGCGCTCCTCGCTTCGAGCCGGATGGATCAGCTCGTTCGGCTCGCCGTTTTTGGCAGCGGCCCGGAGAAGGACTGGGCGCGTTGGGCCATCTGGGAGCTCGGCCAGGCGGTGGGCGTGTGCTCGGCGTCCATTCATGATCTCTATCTCGCGCGCGGCCGCGGGGAGACGCACGGCTTCACTGTGCCCGCGATCAACGTTCGCGGCCGGGCGTACGATACGGCGCGCGCGATTTTTCGCACCGCCATCAAGCTCGAGGCGGGCGCCTTCGTCCTCGAGATCGCGCGCTCGGAGATCGCGTACACGGACCAGCGGCCGGCCGAATACGTCGCCGTCATGCTCGCTGCCGCATTGCGCGAAGGCTTTCGCGGTCCGGTCTTCATCCAGGGCGACCATTTCCAGGTGAACGCCAGGAAGTTTGCCGCCGATGCCGGCGCGGAGGTGAACAATGTCAAGCACCTCGCGCGCGAGGCCATCGCGGCCGGGTTCTTTAATGTGGACATCGACACGTCCACGCTCGTGAATCTCGCACACCCGACGCTCGACGCGCAGCAGCGGCTCAACTACGAAGTGGGCGCAGACATCGCGCAGTTCGTGCGGTCGCAGGAACCGCCGGGAATCACGATCTCGCTCGGCGGAGAAATCGGCGAAGTCGGGACGGAAAACTCGACTGTGCCGGAGTTGCGCGCATTCATGGACGGATTCCTGCGGACGCTCGCGGCGCAGGCGCCCGGGATGGCGGGCCTGTCGAAGATCAGCGTGCAGAGCGGCACCTCCCATGGCGGCGTCGTGCTCCCGGACGGATCGATTGCCGATGTCAGGCTCGACCTCAACACGCTGCAGGAGCTGGGCAGGGCCGCGCGCGCGGAGTATGGACTCGCAGGCGCAGTGCAGCACGGCGCTTCGACGCTGCCGGACACCTCGTTCAACAATTTTCCGCGCACGGAGACCGCCGAGATACACCTCGCCACCGGTTTCCAGAACATGCTCTACGACCACCTGCCGCCGGCGCTCCGCGACGAGATTTATGCCTGGCTGCGAACCAACGCAGCGGAGGAGCGCAAGGCTGGCGATACGGATGACCAGTTCTTCTACAAGACGCGCAAGAAGGCGCTGGGTCCATTCAAGCAGGAGTTCTGGTCGCTGGACCCGGACGTGCAGGCCTCCCTGGACTGCGCGTATGACACGAAGTTCGAGTTCCTGTTCACGCAGCTGGCGGTAGGCGGGACGTCTGAACCCGTGACGCGTCACGTGAAGACGGTGCCGATGCACCGGGTACCGCCGGGCGGCGGCGGACCTGCCATGACAGCGGCCGCCGACGACCCCGACGCCGGCGAATAGCTTCAATCCAGATCACTTTCGACGAGAGGAGCGCCAGATGCGGAGACTTACGGTTCTTGTGGCGGTGCTCGGGCTGATCGCGTGTGACCGGTCGAAGCCCGAGCTCGAAAAAACGCTGGTCCAGATGCAGCAGATCTCGGCGGAGAAGGATTCACTGCTCAAGGACGTGATGCAGACGTCGCAGTTCATCGCCGACGTGAACGTGGAGCTCGGGAAGGCTCGCAGCAGGAACGCGGGGAAGCCGAAACAGGGCAAGGCGGGCGAGATGGAGAGCAATCTCACGCCGGCCCAGCAGCGCGAGGCCATCAAGGCCAAGGTGAAGGAGCTCACCGAGCGCATGAACGAGAGCGAGTCGCGGCTGCAGGCGAGCCGCAAGCGCGTCGCGGACCTCACGTCGAACAACACGGCGCTGTCCAAGCAGCTCGCGGCGTACGATTCGACCATCGCGGCGTTCAAGACGATCATCGACAACCAGAAGGCCGAGATCGCGTCCCTGACCACCCAGATGAACGCCCTGCAAACGGAGAACGTCACCCTCAAGAAGGAGAAGGCCGACCTCACCACCGAAAAGGTGCAGCTCGCCAGCGAAAAGCAGGCGCTCACGACGGAGCGCAACACCGTGTACTATGTCATCGGCACCCGTGACGACCTGCTCAAGAAGAAGATCATCGATCAATCCGGTGGCTGGCTGGGCCTTGGGAAGACCCAGGTGCCTGCCCGCGACATGAATCCGGCGGACTTCACTGCGGCGGACAAGACCGCCCTGTCCGAGATTCCGTTCCCGAAGGGCGACAAGACATATCGCATCATCACGCGGCAGGACGTGTCGGCACTCGAGACGGCCCCCGACAAGAGCGGCCGCATCAAGGGCGGCCTGAAGATCAAGGACCCGGAGAAGTTCTGGACGGCGTCGAAATTCCTGATCGTGCTGGAGCAATAGCCGGAGTGAGGGCGGCCCGGGTCGCGAGGGCCGGGGCAAGGGCACGCGGCGGGCGGACGGAGGGTCCGCTGGCCGTCGTGGCCGACTACGCACACCGGTTGTGGGACAAGGGAGGCCGGGACGACCTCTTCTTTCTGGCCGGAGGTGTCGCGTTCAGCATCCTGCTGGCCGGCGTTCCCTTTTTTCTGCTGCTGGCGTCGGGACTCGGGTATGCGCTCAACCAGTCCGCGGACGTGTCGTCAACGGCAGCGGCCGCCTTCGTGCAGAATCTCTTTCCCGCGACGCTGAGCGGCGATGGGTCGGTGCTCGACCCGGTGCTGCACGAAGTGGTGAGGACGCGGGGAGCGGCGGGCGTGCTCGGCGCCGTGGCGTTCGTCTGGTTCTCCACGCGCCTGTTCGGCTCCATGCGCTCGGTACTCGTGCACGTGTTCGAGGTTTCTCACGGCCGCGGCATCGTATGGGGCAAGCTGTTCGACATTGTGCTGACGGTGGCAGCGACGGCGCTCGTCGTCACATGGATTGCGCTGAGCGCTTACATCGCGCTCGCCCGCTCGAATGGTGTGGAACTGCTGAGCGACTGGGGCCTGCACGCGGAGGGCGTGATGGGTCCGTTGACCTACGTCGTGGGGAGAATCGTGGCGTTCGTGCTCCTGTCCTCGCTCTTCTTCACGCTGTACAAACTGCTCCCCAACCGCAAAGTGCGGTGGCAGCAGGCGGCGATCGGCGGGCTGACCAGCGCCGTACTCTTCGAGCTTGCCAGGAGCGCTTTTACCTTCGTGGTGCATCACTACAATCCGGCATCGCTTTATACCGGGACCTTGGCGGCAGTGATTGTCGTCGTGTTCTGGGTGTACTATGCCGCGCTCATCTTCGTCCTCGGTGGGGAGGTCTCGCAGGTGCATGAAGACCGGAGAGCGGATCGCGGGCGGGCCGAAGCGTGAGCCAGGGTGCGATCGACCTCCGGAGCGACACGGTCACACGGCCGTCGCCCGCCATGCGTCGCGCCATTGCCAACGCGGAGGTCGGGGATGACGTGCTTGACGGAGACCCCACCACGCGCCGGCTCGAAGCGCGCACCGCCGAGCTGCTCGGCACCGACGGCGCGCTCTTCTTTCCGTCGGGGACGATGGCCAATCAGGCGGCCGTGCACACGCTCGCCCGCAGCGGAACCGAGATTCTTGTGCATGAAGACGCCCATATTGTGAACTGGGAGAAGGCGGGAATGTCGGCGCTCGCCGGCGTGCAACCGCGCTTTATTCGCGGAGCGCCGCGCATTACGCACGCGACGCTGCGTGCGGCACAGCGCGACCCCAGCCGCGACGGCCCGCGCGCCACGCTGTGCTGCCTGGAGAATACCCATGCCGGGTCAGGGGGAATGGTGACGCCGCTCGCCGAACTGAGCGATCTGGCGGCGGTCGCGCGAGGGATGGGGCTCAAGGTTCACCTCGATGGCGCGCGCCTGTGGAACGCGAGCGCAGCCACGGGCACACCGCTCGCCGACTTCGCCGCCATGGCCGACCTCACCATGGTCTCCTATTCCAAGGGACTCGGTGCGCCCGTGGGATCGGCGCTGGCCGGTTCCCGCGACCTGATGGATGAGGCGTGGGAGGCGCGCCAGCGCCTGGGGGGCGGCATGCGGCAGTCTGGCGTACTCGCGGCGGCCGCGCTCTACGGGCTGGAGCACAACCGGAACCGGCTCGGGGACGACCACGAGAACGCGAGCCGTTTCGCCGCAATCGTCGCGGAGTGCGCAGATGCGCACGTGGTACCGCCCGATACGAACATTATCATGGTCGACCTTCCCCCGCGCCTCGACGCGGTGCGCGTGGCGCATGCGGCGGCCGCTCGCGGTGTGAGAGTCGGCGCGTGGACGTCTGCGCGTCTGCGCGCCGTGACGCACCTCGATGTGTCCCGCGCGGACGTGGAGCGCGCCGCGCACGTCCTGCGTGAGATCATCTCGCAGGACAACCAGGAGAAATCGTCATGAGGCATTCGCCCGGATTCCTGAGGATCGTGGACGACGCCAAGGCGCGGGTGCGCGAGGTCACGGTGGAGGAAACGCGCGCACGTCTCGCGGCGAACCCCGCGGTGAAATTCGTGGACGTTCGCGAGGACCTTGAATGGGAGGCCGGGCACGCGGCCCGCGCGCTCCACCTCGGCAAGGGCATCATCGAGCGCGACGTTGAGGCGGCCATTCCGGACAAGGATGCCGAGATCATCCTCTACTGCGGCGGAGGGTTTCGCTCGGCCATCGCCGGTGACGCGTTGCAGCGGATGGGGTACACGAATGTAGCCTCCATGGCCGGAGGATGGCGCGAGTGGCAGGGGGCCGGGGCGCCCGTGGAGGGCATGTGAACCGGGAGTCGGGCGCGGACCTGTGAGGCCGGGCGCCGAACGTCGCGTTCGTGAGAGTTTTGCCAGGCAAGCGTACATGCGGCTCATTGGTGCGGGCCTCACGCACGTCTCGCCGGGCGAGGTGGACATCGAACTTCCGTTCCGTGACGATCTCGTGCAGCAGCATGGCTACCTGCACGCCGGCGTCACGACCGCGATAGCGGACAGTGCCTGCGGCTACGCCGCCCTCTCGCTCATGCCGGATGATGCCGCGGTGTTGAGCGTGGAGTTCAAGGTCAACATGCTCGCCCCAGCCAAGGGCGTCCGGCTCCTGGCCCGTGGGCGCGTGCTCCGGTCTGGCCGGACCATCACCGTGTGCCGTGGCGATGTGCTCGCCTTTGATGACCGCGGTGATGCCAGGTCTGTGCTGGAGATGCTCGCCACGATGATGACGGCGAAGGACCGGGGCATCGTGGACTGACGGCCATGAACCGGTTAACTTGGCCAGAGCCTCATCTGGAGCATCGCGTGGCCATTTCTCGTCGTTCATTCGTCGCAACGCTCGGTGCCAGTGGTGCCGGCGTGTTTGTTCTTCCGGCCGTTCCGATGATCGCGTTTCGCGGGCGCGAGGCCCTGTACGCGTTCCAGGGCGTGGAGGACCGAAGGGCCGACCGCCGGCTTGCCTCGCGGCCCGGGATGATCCGGATCGACAGCAACGAGAATCCCGTCGGCCCGGGCCCGCGCGCACTTGAGGCGATTCGCAACGCGTTCGGCACCGCCAACCGGTATCCGGTGCTCGCGGAAGACGATCTCGTCGCCTCCATTGCCAAGGTGCAGGGCGTGGCCGCCGACAATGTGAAGCTCGGATGCGGATCCGGTGAGCTCCTTCGTGCCGCGATGCACGCGTTCACCGCGCCCGACCGTGCGCTCGTCTCGCCCAATCCCACGTTCGAAGCGCCGGCGGAGTTCACGAAGTTCCTCGGCAATCCGGTGACCGCCGTACCGGTCGACGCGCATCTTGCGCTTGACCTTGGCGCGATGGCCGACGCGGCGCGCGGAGCCGGGCTCGTCTACCTCTGCAATCCCAACAATCCCACCGCGACCGTGCACAGCAAGGGCGATGTCACCGGGTTCATCGACCAGGTGGGGCGTACCTCGCCGCAGACGACGGTCCTGGTCGACGAGGCGTACTTCGAATATGTGGACGAACCGTCGTACGGGACCGTGATGCCCCTCGCGCTCGAGAATCCCCGCGTCATCGTCATGCGCACGTTCTCCAAGGTGATGGGGATGGCGGGCCTTCGCGTGGGTTATGCAATCGGCAGGAAGGAAACACTCGCGAAACTGTCGAGCTGGGTAATGGGCTCCAGCATCAGCCAGCTCTCGCTCGCTGCGGCACATGCGGCGGTGACCGACTCGGAACACGTCGCGCGCGAAGTACGCAGGAACCGCACGGTCCGCGCCTACACGCGCAAGTTCTTCGCCGACGCCGGCTATGACATGAGCCAGGGTCAGGCGAATTTCGTCATGGTGAACATCCGCCGCGATGCGAAGGCGTTCAAGACTGACTGCATCAAGAGGGGCGTCGCGGTCGGGCGCCCGTTTCCGCCGCTCAACACGTACACGCGAATCAGCTTCGGCACGATGCCGGAGATGCGGAAGGCGCTCCAGGTGTTCAAGACGACGCTGGCCTGACGGCGGCTGGCGGACGGCGCTGCAATACTTGAACGCCCGGACGTATATTCCGGGTGCTCCAGGTCCCGGAGGGCGAGGGCCCGCCAACTCCGCCAGGGTCGAAAGGCAGCAACGGTACGTGGTGTCTCACGTCGCTTCGTCAGGCCTGGAGCAATGGCGCGGGGAGTCGTCCGGCACATGCCGTGCGCTCCCCGCGCTTTTTTTGCGTGAGGGCACACTAACCCGGCCAGCCGCGCGCGAGTAATTTGCTCCAATGTCGCTAGCCCTCGCGCGCAAGTACCGTCCCCGTCGCTTCGCGGACGTCGCGGTGCAGTCGCACGTAGCGACCACCTTGCGGAACGCCATCGCCCAGGACCGCGTGGCCCACGCCTATCTGTTCTGCGGCCCGCGCGGTACCGGCAAGACGACGCTCGCCCGCGTGCTCGCCATGGCGCTCAACTGCGAGAACAAGCGCGCCGACCATGAGCCTTGCGGCACATGTGCCTCATGTACGAGGATCTGGGCCGGGTCGGCGTCGCTCGACGTGCTGGAGATCGACGCGGCCTCGAACCGGGGCGTCGACGATGCGCGCGAACTTCGGGAGCGGGCAATGTACGCGCCTTCGGGCGATGATCGCCACAAGGTGTACATCATCGACGAGGCGCACATGCTTACCCGCGAGGCATGGAACGCACTCCTCAAGATTCTGGAGGAACCACCGCCCCGCGTGGTGTTCGTGTTCGCGACGACTGAGCCGCAGAAAATTGCGCAGTCTGCCGCGCCCGTGCTGTCTCGCGTGCAGCGCTTTGACCTGAAACGGATCGGGCCGCACGACGTGCGCGAACGGCTCGCGACCGTCCTCACGCAGGAAGGCATCGGGGTGGAACCCGATGCCTTGGCGATGCTCGCGCGCGCGGCAGACGGATCCATGCGCGACGCACTTTCACTCACCGATCAGGTGCTCTCGCTCGGCGTCGGCGACGTTACGGCGGATCGCGTGCGTGAGGCGCTCGGCCTGGTTCACGAGGACGAATATCTCGCTCTGGTGGACATCATCGCCGAGCACCGGGCCGGCGATGTCTTCGGCGCCATCGGCCGACTCGCCGATTTCGGGGTCGACTTCGGGCTCCTGATGGCGGGGTTGGCGGACATGCTGCGCGCGCAGATGGCGCTGCTTCTCGGCGGGAGCATGCCAGATCTCTCCGATCGCCTGCGCGCAGAGCTCGAGCGCCGAAGGCCGCAGTTCGCGTCTACCGACCTGCTCCGCATGCTATCGATGCTTGTTGAAATCGAGCCACACTTCCGCCGCAGTGGCCAGCAGCAGCTCTTGCTGGAGACACTGCTGGTGCGATTTGCACTGCTCGATCGCACGCTCGAACTGCAGGATGTCCTCCGCGGGATCGGCGGCGGAGCGCCGCGCTCCGCGCCGGCGAGCGTCGATGCGGTGCCCGCGCAGGGCGCTCGGGAGCGGTCCGTGGCGGAGGTGCCTCGCACCGAGCCGGCCCTCGCCATGCAGCATGCCGCGACTGGCGGACTGCACGGCCAACTGCATGGCGAGCTGCCTTCCAGTCCGCCGCCGCGGCTCCCGGCGCCGCGTGCGGTCCAGTCCGCGACAAATCCAGTGGATGCAGCGGACCGGACTGTCCCGGCACTGGCGGATCAGCCGCCACAGAACACGCGGAGCAAGACGCTCGACCTCAACCGTCTGGCGGAGCGGTGGGAGGACGTGGTGGAGGCGCTGCGCGCGGCGGGGCGCGGCATGGTTGCCTCTGCCCTTGCCGAAGCGACTCCGGCGGCGGTCACCGCAACCGGCATTGTGACGATTGGCGTTACGAGCGACGCCCTCGGCGAAGCGATCCAGAACGGGAGCGATGCCGTAGTCGAAGCCCTGAGTTCCGTGTTTGACGGGGTACACAAGGTTTCCGTGAAGCTCGTGGCCGATGCCCAGACGGGGACCCCCCGCCGCCTCACCGCCGAGAACGTGATTGCCGATCGCGTCGCAATGCTCCGAAAACGCGATCCATTGCTCGATGCCGCGATCGACGCCCTCGACCTGCGCCTCATCGAGTGACTCGTGACCCGCTCTCCCTGCCTCGACTCGTGACGCCGGCCTCGCGATGCCCGATTTCCTGAAGATCATTCAGCAGGCCCAGCAGATGCAGGACCGTCTGAAGCAGCTCCAGGACGAGCTTGCGCGGCTGACCATCGTCGGCGCCGCCGGCGGCGGCATGGTCACGATCGAGGCGGACGGCAACGGTCGTGTTCGCCGCGTGTCGATTGATCCGACGGTGGTGAATCCTGCCGACGTCGAATTGCTGGAGGATCTATTGCTCGCTGCCATGGGCGACGCGCAAAAGAAGGCGGCGGAGGCGGCGCAAGTAGAGATGAAAAAGGTGACCGGCGGCATGGATCTCCCGTTCCCATTCCAGCTTCCCACCTAACGATCCGCCTTCGTGTCGGCCATCGAGGATCTCGTCACAGAGTTGTCGCGCCTTCCAACAATCGGGCGGAAGTCAGCGCTGCGGCTGACCTATCACCTGCTGAAGCAGCCCCCGGAACAGAGCAAGCGGCTGGCCGAGGCGCTTGCGATCCTTACCGATCGCGTGCGTCCGTGCGACCACTGCTTCAACCTCACGGAAGAAGCGCTCTGTGGGGTCTGCGCTGATCCACGGCGTGACGCAGGCGTGGTGTGCGTCGTGGAAGAGGCGAGCGACCTCGTCGCCATCGAACGCGCCGGCGACTATCGCGGGCTCTACCACGTCCTCGGCGGGCGGCTCTCACCACTGGATGGAGTGGGAGCGGAAGACCTGACCATTGCTGCGCTCGTCTCGCGTGTCACGAGAGGAGGCGTGCGCGAGGTGATCGTGGCGACCAATCTGAAGCTCGAAGGGGAGGCGACCGCGTTATATCTTCAGGAGCAGCTGGTGCCACTTGGCGTGACCGTTTCGCGCATTGCGCGCGGGATTCCCGTCGGTGGGGACCTGGAATATGCGGATGGTGCCACAATCGCCCAGGCAATCGTGGCCCGACGCGTAATGAAGTAACACAACGTTGCCGACCTCTTTCCGGACTCGTCTTTCATGGCCGCAGGTTCCGCCAGCTGGTCGTTCACCGAGGGTGATTTCGGGGCGATCACAACCGTGCTCCAGAAGTTCCTGTTCGAGAGTAACGCGCGTTGCGCGCTGCTCGTGGACCGTTCGGGCCAGCTCGTGGCGACGGTTGGGGAGCCTCCGCGGTTTGATCCAACCGCCTTCGCGACGCTCACGGCTGCCGACTTCAGCGCGAACGACCAGCTTGCCAAGCTCATCGGCGAGAATGACTTCAGCTCGCTGTTTCACCAGGGGGACAAGGAGTCCATGTACCTCGCGGACGTGGCCCGCCGCGTTATTCTCGTAGTACTCTTCGACTCACGGACGACGCTCGGGCTCGTGCGCCTCAAAATGAAGGAGACTGTGATCCAGCTCACGTCGCTGTTCGAACAGATTTTTTCGCGCAGCGCCGCGGGCCAGGCCCAGGCGCCCGGCCTGCTGGCCGGCGCGGATGATGAAATCGACAGGCTGTTCGGTTAAGGACCGCCGCCATGTCGATGATCAACTATGCGTCACGCGAGATCAACTGCAAGATCGTGTACTACGGCCCCGGGCTTGGCGGCAAAACCACGAACCTCGAGCACGTGTACGGCAAGGTGAAGCCCGACACACGCGGCAAGCTCATCTCATTGGCCACGGAAACGGAGCGCACGCTCTTTTTTGACTTCCTCCCGGTGGACCTTGGCACGATTCGCGGCTTCAAGACGCGGTTCCACCTGTATACCGTACCGGGGCAGGTGTATTACAATGCCTCGCGCAAGCTGATCCTGAAGGGGGTCGACGGGATCGTCTTCGTTGCCGATTCGCAAGTCGAGCGCATGGAGGCGAATCAGGAAGCCATGCAGAACCTGTACGACAACATGGCCGAGTATGGGTACGACCTCACGAAGATGCCGTTCATCATCCAGTTCAACAAACGCGATCTCCCGAACGCAGCGCCGCTTTCGGAACTGCAGGCCGCGCTCAATCCGGGATGGGAACTGCAGGACGCCTCCCGGCAGCGTGTGACCCCCGACCCGTTCCATGCGGGCGGGAATCTCATCGAGCAGTTGCCGGCCGGTGAATGGATCGAGAAGGCGCCGTATTTTGAGGCGGTGGCCGTGTCCGGTGATGGGGTGTTCGAGACGCTCAAGGCGGTCAGCAAGCTGGTGCTGAAGTCGCTCGCGTGACGATTGCCCTCGTCCGGAATGGCGGGACCGACGGATCGTCACGGTGAACCTTCCCAACGCCATTTCTGCCGCACGCATCGCCGTCTCGCCGCTGATTGCCCTCCTGCCGCTTGTGCCCTCGCCGCTTTGGAGGATAATCGCGTTCGTGCTCTATGTCGTGAGCGCCGTTTCTGACTATGTGGACGGCTGGCTGGCGCGCACGAGGGGACTGATAACCGATCTCGGGAAAACGCTCGATCCACTGGCCGACAAGCTGCTGCTGGTGGCGACGTTCGTTCCGATGCTCATCCTCCAGGGTGCTCCGTCCGACCCCGTTTCGGCGTTTCTCGGCACCCTGATGCCCGTTCCCCCCGCAAGCAGGTTCGCGTTTCCGTTTGTGACGTGGTTCGGACGGTACACGCTTCCGTGGTGGGTCGTCGTAGTGGTGATCGGACGCGAAGCATTCATGACGATCTTTCGCCAGGTTGCGAGCGGGCGCGGGGTGGTGATTGCTGCTATCTGGCCAGCAAAATGGAAGGCCGGCATGCAGTATGTGTGGGTGGGCGCCGCGTATTTCTGGTTCGCGGCGCAGACGCTGGCCGTTCGCAGGGGATGGAGCGGCTCGCTCTGGAGTTTCGTGTCGAAGGCGACCGGGTTCGTCGGGGTCACGACCATGTCCGCGGCGCTGCTGTTGACCTTCTGGTCGCTGGTGCTGTACCTGCGGCGACATGGCGCGCTGATCGCGCCATGAACGTAGAAGTCGTCACTATCGGCGACGAACTGCTGCTCGGCTTCACGGTGGACACGAACGGGGCCTATCTGGCTCGCGAGCTCGCCAGCATCGGCATTGGCGTCGCGCGGCGATCGACTGCCGGGGACGCGGCCGGGGAAATTGCGGCGGCGGTTCGCGAAGCGCTCGATCGGACAGGCGCCGTCATCACCACCGGCGGCCTTGGTCCGACCAGCGACGACCTCACCAAACCTGCCATTGCCGCGATCTTCGGCGCCGAGATGCGCTTTGACGAGGCAGTGTGGGAGGCCCTCAGGACAAGATGGAAAGCGTACGGCTGGCCGGGGGACATTCCGCAGTCGAATCGCCAGCAGGCCTTCGTCCCGGAAGGAGCGGCCATTCTTCCGAACCGCCACGGCTCGGCGCCGGGCATCTGGATCGAGGATTCGCGCGGGCGTTGGGTAGCGATGCTCCCTGGCGTACCACGTGAGATGCGCGGGATGCTCGCCGATGAGTTGCTCCCTCGCCTCGCAGCCCGCGGCTCTGCGACGACGCACGTGATCGCGTCGCGCACCCTTCGCACGGTGGGGATCGGCGAGTCGGCGCTGGCGGACCAGCTGGGTCCGCTTGCCGCTGGGGTCGCCGGCC
>DASZZO010000037.1:0-10223 GCA_035544915.1 Gemmatimonadaceae bacterium
GGTCTTGGTGGCCACTTCCTTCACCATCTGCGCGCCCATGTTCTCGACGGGATCCGACAGCTCGATCTCCTTGGCGACGGTCACGCCGTCCTTGGTGATGGTCGGGGCGCCGAACTTCTTGTCGATCACGACATTCCGGCCGCGGGGGCCGAGGGTGACTTTCACCGTGTCGGCGAGCTGGTCGACGCCGCGCTTCAGTGCCGCACGCGCATCGACGTTGAAATGGAGTTTCTTGGCTGACATTTCGTATTCCTTGCTGGGAGGATGTTTTTTTTGACGTTCAGTTGATGACGGCGAGAATGTCGGATTCGCGGAAGATGAGCACCTGCTCATCATTGATCGTCGCCTCGCTGCCGCTGTACTTCCCGTAGAGGATCTTGTCGCCGACCTTCACTTCGAGCGGCAGGCGCTTCCCGTCCTCCCATCGGCCGGGGCCTACGGCGAGCACTTCGCCCTGCTGCGGCTTTTCCTTTGCGGTGTCGGGAATGAAGAGGCCGCCGCGCTTCTGCTCGGCTTCCTCAATGGGCCTTACGACGACGCGGTCCGCGAGCGGCGAGGCCTTGATCGCTGTGGCGGTGGTGGTTTTCGATGCCATTCTGAGTCTCCTTCCTTTTCGGTTGTTCGACAGACTCTGTGAGGTGATCTGCTGCACTGGCACTCGTCTGTCGCGAGTGCTAACAGCTCCTGAACATAACCCAACGCGCATGGGAATGCCGAGGGGCGAGTTGCGCGATGTGCCAGTTCGCCTGCAGAACCGGAGTTGGTGCCGCGCGGGGGTTCATTTGCGCCGGGAATGGCTTCCTTTGGAGAGGCACGGGCGTCAATCCCGCTTGCACGGGCCTTGACCCATCAGCGCATGCCATCTTCAGGCCGGTAAACACCTGTCGGGCCGGGGGAGACCGCGACAGCCACTGGAGAACCGTCAATCTATTAGCGGGTAAGCACTTAGGCACGACGCGTAACCGGCTCACCACACCCAAGAGTTCCCTCATGGGCGAGCGAATTGCCCTCTCTCCTGCACTAAGGGCCTTTAGAGGCACACGAAACGGGATTCATGCTACGGTGAATGGCTTCAGAGGCGCGCACAACGAGCTTCGAGGCAGGCTGAGTTGCAGACTAGCTCGGCGAAACGGACGGCGAGGCGCACGCAGTGAACGCCGAGGCACGCGGATGCGACACGGAGGCGGGCGGAGCGAGCGTCGCGGCACGCGAAATCGCCAACGAGGATCGATGAGTCAGCGCGGTGGCACAGAAAACGGGCACAGACGCACGCGTAGTTGCCACCGAGGTACACGCAATCGATACCGCGGTGCCCAAAATCAGCACGGAGGCAGGGGCAATCCACGTCGAGGCACAATGAGTTGCCGCCGAGGCAGCCGCAACGGACGCCAAGGTAGCTGAAGCGGACTCAACACTCCCGGTCCGCGCAGCACGCGGAGTAGCCGCGGAGTAGCCGCGGAGTAGCCGCGGTCTACTCCGCCCGCATGGCAATCAGCGGATCGACTCTCGCCGCGCGTCGCGCGGGGATGTAGCTCGCCAGCCCGGCCACAGCGAGAAGTATTACGGCGACCGCGCCGAACGTGGGAGCGTCCGCCGCCCCGACTCCAAACAGCAGGCTCGCGATGAGCCGCGTGAGCCAGTACGACCCCGCCAGTCCCAGCGCCACTCCTGCTCCGGTGAGCGCCATGCCCTGGCCGACCACCAGGCGCATCACGCCCCGCTGTGACGAGCCGAGCGCGATGCGGATTCCGAGCTCGCGGGTACGCTGACTCACGGTGTACGAAATGACGCCGTAGATCCCCAGGGCAGCGAGCAGCAGGGCGATGGCTGCAAACGATCCCAGAAGTATCGTATAGAAACGCGGCTGCGCGACCGACTCCGACACGGCGTCACTCATAGTCTTGACATCGAAGATCGGCAGGTCGGGGTCCACCTCCTTTATCCGTGCCCTCGCTGCGCTGATCAAGACGGCCGGCGGCGCGGTCGACCGCACGAGGACACTCATATCCGAGATCGGCGCCTGCGCGAACGGCAGGTAGACAGTCTCCGGCGCATCGCTGGCGGCGCCCCGGGCCTTGATGTCTGCGACGACGCCCACGATCTCGCCGCCGGCACTCACTGTGTCCGCCTTGTTCGCCGAGCGCTGGCGCCCCCAGCCCAGCGTGATCTTCTTGCCCACGGGAGACTCGTCGGGAAAGAACTTGCGAACGAACTGCTGGCTCACGACCAGCACGGGCGGCGCGTCGGCCCGGTCGGTCTCGAGCAGTTCCCGCCCCTGCACCATTTTCATTCCGAGCGTCGCGAAAAATCCCGGTGAGACAACGCGGACGTCCGCGACGGTCCTTTTCCCTGGCTGCGAGCGCGGCCGGTCATTCCGGTTGAAGGTGACGCGCATGCCATCGTCGGAAAGTGGCCGGCCGAACCCTACCGCCGCGTTCTGCGCGCCCGGCAGCGCCTTCATCTGTTCGACGATGGCATTGCCGAACGCGATTTGCTCGTTGTCCCAGGGATACTTCTTGTCGGGGAGCGAGAGGCTCATCGTCACAACGTGCTCGGGCTGATAGCCCGGATTCACCTGCATGAGATGCACGAAACTCCGGGTCAGCAGTCCCGCGCCAATGAGCAGAATCACCGCCAGCGCCATCTCCGTGACGATCAGCGAGCTCCGCGTGCGCTGCGTCCCGCGCCGGCCGCTGGATCCGCGAGTGCTTTCGCGGAGCATCTGCCCGAGGTTCGTCTTGAGCGCATGGATCGCAGGCACCAATCCGAACAACACGCCCGTCATCACGGCCACGAGCGCCGTGAACGCGAGCACGCTGCCGTCAATGGAGACCTCATCGAGCCGCGGAACTCCGGCCGGCCCGAATCGCCGCACCGCGCCCAGCACCCAGGCCGCAAGCGCGGTTCCAATGGCGGCGCCGCTGACCGAGAGCAGGACGCTCTCGGTGACGAGCTGCCGCATGAGCTGCATGCGTCCGGCCCCCAGCGCCGCACGCACCGCGATCTCTGATTCGCGGCTCGACGCGCGCACGAGCAGCAGGTTGGCGACATTCGCGCACGCGATGAGCAATACGAAACCGACACAGCCGAGCATGACCAGGAGCGCAGTGCGGACATTGCCGACGATCGCGTCGCGCAGTGGAATGGCCGTGGCCCCGAACTCCGCATTGCTCTCCGGATATTGCCTGGCGAGTTGTGCGGCTATCTGCCCCAGGTCGGCGCGGGCGCGGTCCGCAGTGGCGCCGGAGGCGAGCCGCCCGATGCCGCGCATGTAGTGCGCGCCGCGGTTTGCCGGATCGGTGTCGTCCCCGGTCGGGACGAACGGCATCCACACATCCGCTCCCTTGGGATAATTGATGGCGGCTGGCGCGACACCGATTACCGTGTAGGGCTTGGCATCGAGCAGGATGGTGCGGCCGATGATGCTCGAATCCCCTCCGAACCTCGACTTCCAGAGCCCCTCGGCTACCAGGACCACGGGAGCGGCACCCGACTTGTCGTCGCCCCCGGAGAACGCGCGTCCAACCCGCGGGTGAACTCCAACCACGTCGAAGAAGTTGGCGTTCACCCTGTAGGCGTTCAGGCGCATGGGCTGCGAGCCGGCAGCCGTGAAGTTCTTCGTGCTCTGACTCATGGCCGACATGGCCGGGACCAGGCGGCTCTGCGCGCGGTAGTCCATGAAGTCGAGGTATGACATCGACGCCGGCTTGCCGTCCCGCCCGAGCGATGCCACGCGCACGAGACCTTCCGGGTTCGCGAACGGGAGTGGCTTGAGCAGCACGCCGTTCACGATGCTGAACACCGCCGTCGTCGCGCCGATGGCGAGTGCGAGCGTCGTGACCGCAACGAAGGTGAAGCCGGGGCTCCGCACCAGCTTGCGCGCGGCGTAGCGAACGTCCTGCAGGAAGAGGTCCATGGAATGCGCTGGCCGCTGGAAGGGTGGTGGGACGTTCAGCCCTGTGCTCTCGTCAGACACCTTGGCAGCTGACAGGGTTGTCCGATGGCCCGCCCGCGGCGGCGCCCGGGTAGATTACGCGACGACAAACCGGCCCCGAATTATACGAATGGAGATTCAAGAATGCCTGCATCACTGAACGCGCAGGGCACCACCCCGAGTTTCACCGTCAACGACCTGTCCGTGAGCCTCCGGTTCTACACGGACGGCCTGGGCTTCGAGGTTGTCGACAAGCAGGAGGCGGACGGCAAGCTCACTTTCGTCTCGCTCAGTGCGGGCGATGCAAGACTGGGGATTATCCAGGACGACTTCGCCAAGGGCAAGAACCGCGTGAAGGGTGTTGGCGTCCGTCTATGGCTGAACACAAAGCAGGATATCGCGGCGCTCGCCAAGCGCGTGAAAGCAGCGGGCTTCGCGCTCGAGCTCGAGCCAGCGCCGCTGCCGTGGGGGCCCATGGCATTCGCGGTGAGCGATCCGGACGGATACAAGATCACGGTCGCCAACGTCGGGGCAAACTAGATCGCACCTGCCGCATCCGCCTGCGGAGAGAGAGAGACAGCGCGGCTCTCGCTCCGCGGCGCGGACATCGGCGGTTATTCCCGCCGCAGCGCGGACATGGGGTCTACCTTCGACGCGCGCAGGGCCGGGATGTATCCGGCACTGAACGCGACCGCCGCCAGCAGTACGGCCGACATCGTGACCACGGCCGGGTCGTGCCCCTGCATCTCGAACAGCATCGACCGCGCCGCGTTTCCCAGCGCGAGCGCGCCGGCCAGGCCGATCGCGCCGCCCACCAGTGTCATGACGCCCACTTGGCGCAGCACCATGCGGCGCACGCGGCCACCGTCCGCGCCGAGCGCCATTCGCACACCGATTTCGCGCGTGCGCTGCGCCACTGAGTACGCCAGCACGCCATAGAGGCCGACGGCCGCCAGCAGCGTGGCGAGCGCCGCGAAGGCCGCCGAGAGAGTACTGATCATGCGGTCGAGAAAGACATTCTCGCGTACCTGCTGCGAGAGCGTCTTGAGGCGGGCCACCGGCAGGTTCGGATCGAGCCTCTTGATCACGGCAGGCAATGCACGAAGCATCTGCTCCGGTTCGAGAGGCGTCCGCACGTAGAAATACATCGAGCCAACGCGTGGATCCTGACGGTACGGCAAGAAATACACCGGTGGGACCCGGTCCTTCACCCGGCTGTACCTGGAGTCCTTTGCGAGTCCGACGATCTCGATGTCGAGCGTGTCGCCGCCGTGCGACATGCGTTTGCCCACCGCGTTGCGCCCGAGATTGAATTTCTTCGCGAACGCCTCGTTCACGATCGCCACCTTCGCACGACCGTCGCCATCCGCCAGTGTGAACTCGCGGCCCCCAATCAACGGCACGCCGAGCACCCTGAAATAGCCCGGCCCAATCTCGTTATAGCACGAATGGGCGTCCGTGTCGGGCGTCCTCTTGAAACCCTCTACGGAGACGTTACGGCACCGGTTGTTGCTCGCCAGGAGCGGTACAGCCGCTGCCGTCACGCCAGTCACGCCGGGAAGGGCGGCGAGTTCCTCTTCGACACGCGCAAAGAGCCCTATGCTGCGCGCGGGTTCGTAGCCGTTGAGCACCGGCGCGATCGAAAAGCCGAGCACGTGGTCAACCCTGAGTCCGAGATCCACGAGGCTGACATTGCGCAGGCTCTTCACGAAGAGTCCCGCGGAAATCAGGAGCGCCATCGAAAGGGCAATCTGGAAGGTCACAAGCGATGTGCGAAAACGCACCGCACCGCGCGTGCCCGAGTGCTTGCCTGAGCCGTCCCGCAGCGTGCTGACCAGGTCGGTCCGCGTGCTGTGCAGCGCGGGGAAGAGCCCGAACAGCAATCCTGTCCCAATGGACAGCCCCGCGGCAAAGAGCACGGCGGTTTCGTTCAGTGCGAAGTGCAGGCCGCCAGCCAGCTGTGCAGGCACCAGCCCCGTCATCGCGCCCAGCGTCCAGCGCGCCACAACGAGACTCGCCGCACCACCCATCAGCGACAGCAGGAGGCTCTCGGCAAGCAGTTGCAGCACGATCCGCGTGCGCGTTGCGCCGAGCGACAGTCGCACCGCCATCTCCATCGAGCGGCCGGCCCCGCGCGCCAGCAGCAGGTTGGCGATGTTGGCGCAGGCGATCAGCAGCACGATCGCCGTGATCGCGAGGAGCATCACGAGCGGCATTTTCGCTTCAGTGTGGATCGTGCTCTGTCCGCGGCGGCCGTCCGCGAGCTTGATCTCCTTGGCGCGGAAGAGCTTCATCGTCTGGTCGCTCATTCCGATCTGCAGCGGTGCCTCGATCTCGTTGATGATCGGGCGATATACGCCGTTGATTGCGACCTTTGCCTGCTCGAGGGACACGCCCGGCTTGAGCCGCGCAAAGAGGTACGCCCAGTAGTCGCGCCGGTCTTCGAACTCGTTGAAGGTCGGCTCGATCTCGCGGCGCATCGACATTGGAACGTAGACCTTCGGTTCGGCGCCGAGCGTAGTGCCCTCGAAGCCGCGCGGCGCGACGCCGACGATCGTCATCGGCTTGCCATTGATGATCATCGTCTGGTTCAGCACCGCCGGACTCGCCCCCAGCTGCGTGGCCCAGAAGGAATAGCTGAGCACGGTCACGTAGTTCGCGCCGATTGCTTCGTCGTCGCTCGGGCCAAGGAGACGACCGAGCGCGGGGCGGAGGCCGAGCACTGGAAAGTAGGAACCGGAGACCTGCATTCCCTCGCCATTCAGCGTCTGGCCCTGGTAGGCCACATTCGCGCCGAAAAGCACGTGTGCGGCGATGCCGGTGAACGCGCCGGGCGCGCGTTCGAGGTCGCGCAAGGTGGGATAACTGAACACGTCGCCCTGGCAGTCGCCCGCCTGGCCGCACGTTTGCGAGCCCGGATTCGGGCCCGGCGCGCTCAGATTGACCAACCGCTCTGGCTGCACCACGGGGAGCGGGCGCCGGAGGATTTCGTCAAAGAGAGAGAAGATGGCCGCGTTGGCGCCGATGCCGAGCGCCAGAGACAGCACGGCGATAACGGTGACAAACGGGGTCTTGAAGAGGGTCCGGAAGGCGTGCTTCAGGTTGATCATGTCCGCCATGCAAATGGTTTCACGGTAGACAGCGCGCGGGCGCGGGCGGTTTGAATGCGTTCGCCGCCATCGCCGACGATCAGGTCAAGCCCGGGCGCTGGACTCGCACCACCGTGGAATAGGCTTTTCGCGACCATCATGAGCGCCTCGTGCGGGTGTATCGGGCGCATCGGGGAGTGGCCCGCGCTGGTCCTTCGCGCGCGGATCCGGCGCTCCGCCGGCGACCGCCTGCTGCACACTGCCCGGGGAGAGTGCGATAGCGCTGCGTGGCTGGGGTTGCTCGGGTAGACGCTCGGCGACCACGTAACGCTTCGCACATTCTTCCCGAACGCGGCGTTACGCTGTGCCAGCGATCGGCTCGGTGGTTCTTCGCCTGTAAGTCGAGGTGCGACTTACAGATGGCCTCTGCGCACCGCCATGGCGCGAGACTTGTCTGTACTGCGGTCCATCTACGCCGCGCTCGCGTGGCTGAGCAGTACACTCATGAATGAGGTCGACCGCATGAAAAACGTGACGATGTACCTGATGGGCGCTGCTGCGATGGCATCTGCGTCCACGTCGCTGCCTGCGCAGCAACTTCCCCCGCACGTTCGCAAGCTAGGATCAATCACGGGTGCGTCGCTCCACGCGGATCCCGACAACTACGCCCTGCTCCCCAATGGCCGCGTTGTTCTCTACGCTGCAGACAGTGCTCTGGTCGCACTCGATCTCGTTTCCAAAACCCGCGTGCAGCTCGCTCGCGGCGAGTTTGCCTCACTCGCGATATCGCCGCGAGGGGATCGCATCGCGTGGCACCGTCATCAGGGAACCGATGGCAGCAACTACATCTGGTCGATGGCCATCAATCCGCAAACAGGTGCGCCGCGTGGACCAGCGGGAATGGTCAGTCAGCTGAATGGCAACTCAGCCCGCTTCTCTCCCGACGGGAAGTCAATCGCCTTCGGACAGGGCCGCGGGTCCCTGCTGAGCGCGAGCGATCGGGAGGAGTTGATTGTCGTGCCCGCAACGGGTGGGCCGGAACGGCACCTCGGGCAGTACGCTGTGCATTTCAAGGCCGATTGGAGCAGCGATGGCAATTGGCTTTTGGTCAAGACGCGACCCGATAGCTCTGGTCAATGGATCGAGCGAGTACCCGTCGCTGGAGGCCCCGGCCAGAGGTTGTTCACGGTTCCCGAAGCGGCCGGCATTGGAGGAGCACTCCTCTCGACCGACGGCCAGGTCGCATTCTATCGGTCGAAGGTCGACCCTCGGGCAGCCCTCCGCGACGAAGGCCGTATCTCCTACCTTACTGCTTCGGGAACCCGGGGTGAGCTTCGCGTTCCGCCCGGCGCCCAATGGGCGAGTTCCGCATGGACGCCTGGGTCGTCTCACGCATTGCTCATATACGTGGATCGCCCGACCACTGCCTACGCGTTGGACCTTGCGACTGGCCGCACCAGAGTGCTTGGAGATTCGAGCCGCGATCCGGCGTGGTCACCGGACGGCCGTCGCGTCGCCATGCAGACCGGCAGCGGATCGAACTTCGATATCACCGTAATGAATGCCGACGGTTCAGGAGCGCGGCGCTACCCGCTAAAGCTCGATGCGCAACCTGGGGCGTTGATCAAATGGTCGCCAGACGGACGGATGCTCGCTTTCCGCGCCGGCCTCGAGGACGACATTGCCCTGCTCGACCTCGCCACGGGAGAGGCGCGCGCACTCACCAGGAGCCCGGGAACCGTTGACGGATACGTCTGGCGCCCGGATGGGCAGTCGCTCGTCATCGCACGGAACAAGGTTACGTGGGATCGTCCCACCGCAGGGGATGAACAGCTCGCCGTGTACGAGGTGAGGCTCGACGGATCCGAGCGCATGCTCCGCGACCTTTGGCCGGTGGATTCCGGATTCATCGGGGCCACCTTTGTATCTGACCGGCTGCTCGCACTGGCCAGTCACCAGAAACGGATTCTTGTTCCGGTTGAGGGCGGCGCGGCCAGGACGCTTCCGGGTCCGGGCGCGAACAACACGTTTGAAACTTACGTTTCGACAGATGGAAAGCGGTTGCTCACACGAACGCTCGGCCTGCCGCTGACCGGCAACCGTGGTATCACCCGCCTGGGGCTTATGACGATCGACGGAGATTCGCTCCGGACCATCGACCTTCCCTTCTCCGGGCATCCGTCTCCCTGGATACGTCCCGTCCTGCATCCGGACGGCCAGCAGGCAGTTCTCCTCGGCCAATCGAACGGAGACAGCGTCTGGAAGTTTTTCAGCGTTCCATTGAGGGGTGGCGTTCCGCGCGAGTTGGGAAAGCTGCCCGGCTACCCGCTGAGGGAACAGTTCGCGCTCTCGCCGGATGGCCGCAGTCTGGCGTACACTGCGCCCGCGGCCGAAACCACTGTCACGTTCTACGATCTCGATCTCAGCTCGATCCCGCGCGGATCGAAGCCGTAGCATCGTCAACCCTCCATGCCACGGCACCTCCTCATCGTCGACGACGACCCCGCTATCCGCACCTCGCTCTCCGAAGCGCTTGGTGACAGCGGGGCGACCCAGGTGTCCGTGGCTCCGGACCCGCACGCGGCGCTGGCGATGATGGACCGCACCAAGCCGGACGTCGTGCTCTCGGATGTACGTATGCCTCAGATGGACGGCCTCGCTTTCTTGCGGCTCCTCCGCGAGCGCGCGCCCACAGTCGACGTCGTGCTCATGACCGCCTACGACGACATGGCCACCGTCGTGTCGGCCATGCGGGAAGGCGCAGTTGAGTTCCTCGTGAAGCCCCTCGACCTGCACAACGTGCGCTGCGTGCTGGATCGCGTGTTCGATGATCGGCGCTCGCGTGCGCGCGCCAAACCAGTTGCAGAAGCTGAGCTCGCCCTCGGAAATCTCGCGGGCCGCGATCCGCGCATGATTGCGGTGTACAAGCTGATTGGTCAGGCGGCTGGCTCGCGCGCCACGGTCCTGATTCGCGGCGAGAGTGGAACCGGCAAGGAACTCGTCGCCCGCGCCATCCACTCGAACTCTGCCGTGGCGGCGGAGCCGTTCGTGCCGGTCAACTGCGCAGCGCTCCCGGACACGCTCCTCGAATCGGAGCTTTTCGGACACACGCGTGGCGCATTCACCGGCGCCGTCAACGCGCGCAAGGGTCGGTTCGCACTCGCCGGGCGCGGCACGATCTTCCTCGACGAGATCGGCGA
>DASZZO010000038.1:0-22181 GCA_035544915.1 Gemmatimonadaceae bacterium
TTTCTTCAACGCGCCCAGTATCGCGTCGAGCAGAATGAGGCCGACGCCGACGAGCGCGCCTATGCCGATCATCTTCCAGTCGAGGTTGCCGCCAATCACGCCTTGAGCGAGCGCGGAGATGAGCGTCGCTTGCGGCGCCGGCAACGGATTGGGCGCGAGCACGCCGACATTCGGAGCGCCGGCAAACCCGTACGCCTTGGCGAGCAGGTTGAGCACTAGCGGAATCACCGACGCGCCAGCTGCTACGCCCACAATCAGCGCGACCTGTTGCCTCATGGGTGAAGCGCCCACGAGCTGGCCCGTTTTCAGGTCCTGCAGGTTGTCGTTCGAGATTGTTGCGCACGCAAATACGATCGCCGTCACAAAGAGGGCGAACGCGACGAGCGCGGGCCGTGTGTCCGGCGTGGGTGACACCGCGAGGACCAGCGCCGACGCGCAGACCACGATCGAGAGAATGCCGACGCCCGAGATCGGGCTGTTGGAGGCGCCAATGAGGCCCGCCATATACCCGCAGATGCCGGCAATGAGAAACCCGACCAGCAGCACGAAGGGTACGGCAATCAGCGTGAGCTTGAGCGCGCTTGGCGCGAGCACCGTCGACCTTGCGAAGGTGAAGGCCAGCCACCCGGCTATGACGAGACAGGCGGCCGTGAGCGCAATAATCCACGGCGGCGAGAGATCCCGATCAGTATCGTCTCCGCCGCGGACTGCCCGTGATGCGGCGAGCGTGCTCACGAGGCCGCCAACGACCGGCTTCGCGAGCCTTGCCAGTGTGTAGATCGAGGCAACCCCGATCGCGCCAGCGCCGATGAACCGCACCTGCGTGCGCCAGATCGAGATCGTGTGCGCGGCGAGTGTCGCACTGTCGACGGCGGGCTGCATTGACGTCAGGATCGGCACGGCGATCGCCCAGGCAATCAGGAGTCCGACCAGCATGGCCATCCCGACTGACAGTCCCACGAGATGTCCCGCGCCGAGGAGCGCGAGCGACCAGGCCACATTGTATCCGCTCGCCGCCGCGGGCCCAAGTCGGAAGACGCCGCTGACCTCGGCGGCGGCGACCCGTGTCGCGGTCACAATGGCGAGACCAGCCGAGGCCACCGACCCGAGAACCACGGCGGTGAGTCCTTCCCTCGCTTCACCTGTGGCGTCCTTCGTTTCGCCACGCGTGCCGGATCCGACCTTCAGTACCTCGGCCGCCGCGACGCCCTCGGGATACGGCAAGTCCGAGTTGGTCACGAGCGCGCGCCGGAGCGGAATCGTGAACATCACCCCAAGCACACCGCCCGATACGCAGACGAGAAACGATTGCCAAAAAGGAAATCCGGTCCACCAGCCGACGATCACGAGTCCCGGCAGAACGAAGATGATCGCCGAGAGCGTCCCGGCCGCCGAGGCGACCGTCTGAACGATATTGTTCTCGAGAATCGTCGAGTCTTTCACGGCGCTGAGCACCGCCATCGAGATCACCGCCGCCGGAATCGACGAGGCGAAGGTGAGACCGACTTTGAGGCCGAGGTAGACATTGGCCGCCGTGAAGACCGTCGTGATCAGCGCGCCGAGAATCAGGCCGCGCAGCGTCAATTCCTTCGGTTTCATCCGTCCAATCCTACGGCTTCACCCCCTCGGCGGACACCCTCTGCGCGAGCCTCTTGCGAGCGCCGGCGACGAAGCGTTTGCAGGCCGTCGAGTCTACAAGCGCAAGCTCGACGCCTCGGTCGCGTGCCGCGAGCCGCTCCCAGAACCCGGAGGCATCCGGGTGAGGGGTAAGCAAGACATCGCACGGCAACATCTCTAGTGTTGCAAATCCGTGTTCAAAGTCCTTGAGGGCCGATGGGTACGTCTGACTCCGCGTGAAGAAGAAACCATCGGCGGATACGGGGGTCTGGCTGTCTGCGTAGACGAAGTTGAGGCAGCGATCCCGTTCACACGCGCGCCAGGACCAGCTTGTGCCTCCGGGCGTATGTCCCGGCGTGAAGTGTGCCGACACGGCAAGCGGACCTGCTGAGAGTGTGTCGCCATCGGCGAACACCGTGACATCCGCAACGCGGGGGAAGGCCAGCGCCACTCCGTATTGAGGGTCATCCAGTCCGGAAGACCCGCTTCGAAGCACGCGCGCACTGGGCGGACTCGCGGCAACTCTCGCCCCGGACGCGCGCTGGAGCGCCGCGATGCCCCCTGCGTGATCGAAATGCGCATGCGAGTTGAGGATCAGCTTGATGTCCTCCACCTTGAAACCAAGGGTCCTGATGTTCGCCAGGATGCTCGGCGCAGATTCCGGAAGGCCGCCATCGATGAGCACGTGGCCGGCGTTCGACGTCAGCAACACGGCACTCAAGCCCCGCGTGCCGACGTAGTACACATTGCCGAAAATGCGTAACGGGGGGGTCGGAGCGTTCCACTCCGCGCAGTTCGGGCACTCGGCGGCTCGCGCCGAGGCAAGGAACTGCCGCACGCTCGGGGCGGCTTCAAGCGCCTTACGGAGTATCTCTCCCTGGCCATCCCGATGCACGAAGAAGGTGGTGTCGCCGGACACCCAGTTCTTCGGCCAGTAGGCTGATTCCAGCTCCGCCGAGACCCATGCGACTCCCAGATACCTTGGAGGCAAGGAGTCGCCTTCCACCCCGTCGATCATCACGACCAGGGCGGAATCGCGCGCCGGCAACAAGAAAGCGCGTCCGAGCACAAACAACGTATCAACCGGCGTTCGTTGCGTGCGACTCGACAACGATGCCGTCCACCAGTGCCCGTTCGACGAGCCGCCTGCAAATGTTCGTCCCAGATCCTCAGCTTCCCGGCTTGCAGCACGGTATGCTTGCTGGCCGACGCGAACAGCCATTGTATCAAGGCTGCGGGGACCCCGGTGGTCGAACCCCCGGCGCCACAATATCACGCCGCGCATCCAGTTTTTTTCGTCAAGACCACGTCCCTCGCTGCCGCTGAACAACAGGCACTCGAATCCCTGGCCGACGGAGCAGCTCCCACTCGCCGTTCCGGCTTGTGAGAACACAGGACGGGCAGCCAGGTACACCAAAATGGGGACGAGTCGTCTTATGATTTCTTTCATGTCCGATGGCAAGGAAGAATTGATCAGGCCCCTGCGTGACCCAGCACGTTGGCGATCGCGGTGATCGTATTCCAGTTCCGCGTCGTGACCGGCACGCCAAAGAGCCGGTCGAACGTGCCAAGGTAGCCTATAACCTTCATGTGGCGCCGGTATACGCCGAACACGAACTGATTGTCCCTCGCGAGAATCTTGAGCAGCCACTTCCCGCTGGAGGGCAAACTCATGGGTATTTCTGGCGCCGAGCGGGGGCTCCGGCCCAGGACGCTCACGAAGCGGGTGATATCGGGTCGCACCGGGTGGTCCGCAAAATGATTCTGGGACATCATCCCGGCAATCGCTCGCCCCTGGCATATCATGATCTCGGCATCAAAGGGAAGCCTGCGCGCCAGCTCGGCGCGGAGTTGCACCCGCGTGATCGGCTGCCGGATCACGAAGGTGCCCGCCGCGCCGATGTTGACGGCACCGAGGTGTTTCAGTTGTTGCGTGAGCGTGGTAGGCCGAAAGGTTCTATGACCCCCCACATTCACCCCTCTCAGGAAAACCACGAGTGCCACGAGTTCCCCCCTGCCGGCGCGGCTCGAAGATGCTGGCATGGTTGGCTGTTGCGCAATTCGGACTTTCCATCCACTATCCCGCATCCATTGTTAGCCATCTCCATGGAGAACGTATGAAGACCTTGCATGCAACCATTCTGGCGGTATGCCTGCCGGTGGCCCTCGCCGCCCAGGCGACTCCGGCCTCCCCGCCGCCCAATCCGATCACAGCGGCGTTCAAAGGCCGGACGATGGGCCTCCAGCGGATCCTTGCCCAGGCTTTCGATTCCATCCCCGAGGCCAAGTTCGGTTACAAGCCGACTGCGGCGCAGCTCAGCATCGGGTACATCGCCCAGCACCTGGCCACCGACAACTATCTGTTTTGCAACGCCTTCGGAGCGATGAAGCCCACGCTGCCGGCGACGGACACTACCACGGCTGATTCGATCAAGGCGACATGGCCCAAGGACACACTCGTCGCAAAGCTCAAGGCATCCCTCACCTTTTGCGAAAACGCCTTCGCCCAGCTTGATGACTCAAAGCTGGCAGATCAGCTTTCGTTGACGTTCGGTGGCACGCCGCGCACTTTGACGCGCGCCAGTATGGTGCTTGGCCACGCGCTCGACATGGCGGATCACTATAGTCAGTTGGCGAATTACATGCGCCTGAACAACATCTTGCCGCCAACTGCGCTACCGCGGCCAAAGCCGGGCGGCAATTAGCGGGGCAACTCGGACGGCCGCCCCACATTGTGGGGGGCGGCCTGTTCGTTTCCCTGCAGACTTCCGCGGTGGCCTCGAGCCGCGCTGTTCGCGTCGCTACGGCAGCGGAACGAACATCCCATCGTCCACGCGTCCGTCCTTCACCCGATAGAGCATCACACCCGACGGCGCCACGCGACCGGCGATCTGCGCCGGCCCTACGACGGCCGCGGTCTGATGGAATCGTAGCGGGCCTTTCGACGTCGGATACAGCACCGACTCAGCGACGTGCAGGTGTCCACCGAGCGCAATCTCGAGCCGTGCGGCGCCAAGTGCGGCCAGCACCGAGTCGACGTTCGACACAACGTGGCGAAACTGGTTCCGGCCTCGAATGCGGATCAATGTCGGGGCCGGCGGATCCTCCGTGAAGCCGTCGAGGCCGATGCCCGCCGATGCGAAGGGGATGTGGTTGAACGTGACAACCGGCGTGCCAGCCGCCAACCGCCCTACATCCTTCGCGAGCCAGGCCAGCTGCAGACTGTCGACATGGCCGTAATACCAGAGGTCGTCGTGGTCCACCGAGTTGAGCCCCACGAAGTGAATGCCCCCGGCGTCAAACGAGTAGTAGTCCGGACCGAAGAAGCTGCGATACATGCCGAGGGCGTACAACGGGTGTGTGCGCGGCACCATCGAAAGGTGCCGTTCGATGCCGAACAGTTCGTGGTTCCCCGGCACAGTGTGAACTGGAACCGTAAATGCGCCGTACTCCCGCGTGACCATTTCATAGAGCGGCCGCGCCGCGGACTCCGGAACACGAAGTGCATCGCGCACGAGGTCGCCGGTGACGATGACGAACGCCGGTTTGAGCGAATCGACCATTGCGCGGAGCATGCGCGTGCGGCCCACGCTCTGGGCATCCATGTGGGTGTCAGACGCATGGACGAACGTGAACTCCGTTGGGCGAGGTACCGGCGCCAGTGGAAAGTTCACAGGAGACCCTCCGGCCGGTACCGCGCGCCAGAACGCCCCCACCGCGAGCCGCCCGTCGGGCACCGAAACGAAAACCACGCCCGTGCCCGGCGACGGCAGTTCGAAATGGCCGTCAGCATCCGTAACGACAACGTCTGCCTGGTTGGAGACGGCAACGCCGGCGAGTCCTCGCTCGCCGGGTTCGCGCGTGCCATTGGCGTTCGCGTCGTCAAAGACGAATCCGCTCACGACTGACGGCAGCGGTGCCCGCGCGGGCGGTGTACGAGGGGTCGCCGCGAACAGCACGGCGGCGAGCACCCACCGTTGGTGCTCCCTCAGAATGCGCTGGCCGCCGCTCATCGTGTCTCCTCGTTCGAGTTCATTGTTGCCCGGATACCGCTGCCCCGCAGCGCTTCGTCGATTACGGCCATGAACGCGTCCGACCCTTCCCACTCAGCCATCCCGGAATCCATACGAACGCCGGTCGCGATCAGTATCCGCGCAACTGCCGCATGATCTGCTTCGCGGCGGCCGCAATTCGCCGACCCGTGACTGCACCAGCTCAGCGGCGTGCCGCCGTATCTCGGGTCGCGCACTTCGAGCAGGGCGCGACCCGCGGGATGACGCAGTATGGCTGCAACACATTCGGCCGATCCTGCCCACGCCGCGCAGTGCAGCGCGGTACCACTGGTAGGACCGGACACGCTCGGCACGGACGGACCGAATCCCAACGTGAGCATGAGCTCGACAGCCGGGGCATTCGCGGCCCATGCTTCATCGGTTAGCGCTCGACGCTCGACCGCTCCGAGCCTCTCCACGATCCCCGGATCCACGTCGACCATCGCGCGTGCCTGGTCGCCATCGCCTTGATGACACGCGAGCAGGAGCCGCTCCTCTGCCGACGCGAAGTCAGTCATTGCCGCGAGCGTCTCGCGCTGCCCGAACTGCGCGGCCACCTGCAGCGGTGCGCGGTTCGGGCCGATCGTCCATTGATAGATGTGGAAGCTGCTCGGTAGCTTCTCGCCATACTCGCCCTGGCTCGTGCGGAGCCGAAGCAGTGAGGGCTCGGACTCGAGCATCGTTCGCGCCCGCTCGGTAAGACCGAGCGCTGCCGCGAGAAAGATGTCCGCCGACGCACCCCGGTCGACGAGATACTTGGCGAGATCGAAGCGCGACGAATCGGGATCGTCGCCGAGCATCCATTGCGCTGGCGTCGAACGGTGGTCGACATCCCGCGCGTCCGGATCGGCGCCCGCCGCGAGCAGCAGGTCGACCACCCCCCGGGATCGCGCGAAGTGAAGCGGAGTCTGTCCGTCGCCGCCACGCTCGTGTACGCGCGCTGGATCCTCGGCGATCATTGCGGCAAGCAAGTCCGCTCGATCGAGATTCGCCGCGCCGCATGCATCGGGAATGGACCCGGCCGCAATGAGATGCTCCGCCGCAGCACCTCGCGCACCGTGCAGCGGATGGAACCCGCCCGCCCACCACTTGCTACGACAGTTGGGATCGGCACCAAACTCCAGCAACACGTCTATCACGGCGACGTTCTTGTCCGACGCGGCAACCAGCGCTGGTGCGTCGAACCCGAAGCTCGGCGCGTCAAGGCTCGAGCGCACCTCCTCGTGCTGCTCTATCAGCGCGCGCACAGCGTTGGCATCACCGTCGAGAACCGCACGCTTGAAGCGCTCCATTGGCGGCTGCTGCGCCGCTGCATCCTTCTTGATCCGGTTCCTGAGATCGCGCCAGCTCGCGAACCCATACTCGCGCGCCAGCACGAACTGCGCGTCCGCAAGAGACAGGTCGGCCTTGTCCGGAAGTTCGGCTCGCATGCGAGCGATTGCCTCACGATCGCCGGCATGGAATGCCTGAAGGAGTTCCTTGGCGAGCTTCTTCTGTTGATCGAGGTCCGGACGGGCGGGTAGGGTACGGCTGAACGCGGACGACATGGCGGCCTCCTTCGATGTGGCCGGCGTCCGCACATCGGTCCGAAAGAGGTCGAACCCTTCGGGCGAAGACGACCTCAGGTGGGCGCAGCCCTTTCCGCGGACCGGTGGCGTCCTGCACGCGCACGTGAATTTACGGTGTCAGGCTGCCCAGCAACAGGTCTCCGGTCTCCCGCACCGAACCCGCTCTTCCCGCGCCCGAAGCGACCGTCACACCCCGTATGTGCGCGTGAGCCACCTGATCTATTGCCGGGCCTTGCGCGCGTTCAGGTCCGCTTCTGCAATCCGCTGCGCCGCGAGCGCTTTGTCAATTGTGGGCGCAACCTCCTCGTCCGAGCCGCGCAAACTCCACAGGGCGCGTTCGACGACGGCCTGGCCGTCAGGTACGACCCGCCCAAACTCGATCTCGGCACGTCGGCAAAAGCGCTCCTCTCGCGCGCGATCCGAGTCTTTGAACGCATACCCGCACTGGTGCAGACGCGCGTGCATGGCCTCGTGCAGGATCGTCGCCGCAATCTGTGAGGGGGTGAAATCCGGATTGACGGCGAACGTCAACTCGACCATGCATGAGCGATCGGCGCTGAAGTACGCTCCTCGGCATTCGTACCGCTGAACGAGAATGCGAGAAAAGTCCTTGTGCATCCGGCGAAAATGGTGCGGCGCATATTGCTCCAGCAGACCGAGCGCGAGGTCGAGCCTCGCGAGGACGTCCCTCGTTTCGATGTCCGGTCGCGTGTTGACCACGGTCACCGGAAGGCCGCGAACCGACGACTGCGTCATGCGACCCCGCAACGCCCCGACACCGTGACCACGCTTCCGCGCAACAATCCCCGTTTCCCGGCAGCCGCCTCGTACTTGCGCCGAGACTCTTCGTCTGCGAGATGATTCTCGATAAGGGCACGCTGCTTCGACAGGTGTGCCACGACTGCTGAAGTCAGGTCAGAAATGCGCTGGCCATCGCTCATCCTGTCTCCTCTCAAATTCGCCAAACGTCCCAGTGTGCAATTGCGCGCCCTCGTCCGAGTAGCGAGACGATGGTGATCGCTCGCGGCAACACGATGGATCATGCGAATCAGCGGCGTTCCAGCGTGCCCTGCAGAAGCGCTCCGGTCTGCCAGTCCCGAGCTATGACGCGTCCGCCGGAAAGGGCTGCCACTTCGAACGGCTGCTGGCCAAGCTTTGACGAACTCCTGATCTTCAGCGTGGCGAGATCGACTGCCACCACATCGCCTCGGAACGGGCGCGCAACAGCACAGAGCGCCTGGTCTGGTATGAAGGAGAACTCGCCAATGAACTGCTGGGTTCCGGTTCCCGCCCCCTGTAGTCGTGTGCTTCTCACAATTCGCCAAGTATCCGTCCGCAACACCACCACGGTATCGTAGTCGCTGGCCCAGAGCTCTTTCCCCGAATCACGGAACGCCAGCTTCGATGCTCCGCCGCGGCTACCGAGCTCAATCGCGCCCTGCTGCGCGCCCGTCGCCAGATCATGCAGAATCAACCGGGAGCTGCGCTGCACGGACACCAGCGCACCGTTGTTGTCCGGCAACGCCAGCACACCGGTCACCCCCTGATACATCTTGTCGTATGTATCGTCGTACCACCCGAGCGGCTGGACTTCGATCTTGCCTTTCGCCGGCAGCACCTTGAGGAGAACGAAGTCCTTCCACGGCGCAAAACCGAGATACTCGACATAAAGCAGCGGGACATCCTGCCACGCGGGCGAGTCGCCCGAGATGATATTCTCGCCGTCCGCAACCACGGCGTGAGCCAGAACGATACGAGGGTCAGAAAAGCCTCGGACCGACACTTCGAGTCGGCGGCCGTCGAAATGGTGCGCGACGGCGAATCGGCCGGAGCCGTCCGAATGGAGCGAGGCGTAGCGAGCCCCAGTCCCCAGCGGAATGGTCTCGGTCGCACCCCGGACGGCATCAAAAAGCCAGAGCGCATCCTTGTCTACCCAGCCCAGGGAAGACAATACCGTAGTTCCGTCTGGACTCGAAATCATTGCCGTGTTAGGCGATGCTGGCGATTAATCGTTTGACAATCTCCTCAAGCTGTTCTGCCACCTGCGTGACGGGCAACGCGCTCGTATCGATCACGGTCACGCCCAGCGCGTACGCTTCTTCGCGAAGATACGACGCCCACTGATCCATTCGGACGCTGGCAAGCTCGGGTTGCCGCCGTAAGCCACACAACCGCGCAGCTCGAACTTCCGATGAACAGTCGAGCAGCACGAGCTGCGCTGTTCGTGGAGCGGCGCGCGCCGCAGCGGCAACGACGAAACTCGGTCGCGTCTGCCCGTCGAGGACGGCCACGCGAACATGCGCAGGAAGACCGCCGAGCCGCGCAAGCCACTCCGCGGTGGTCGAAGCCTGCCATTGCTCGCCGCCGCCATGGTCGCGCTCCATGACCTCCGCTGTTGGCACGCCGATCGAGTCGAAATGGAAACATTGCACACCCGGAATGGACAGAGCGTCGAGCGCCCGGACGGTCGCGGTTTTTCCCGCGCCAGAAGCGCCAGTTACGACAAGGATGTGAGCGCCCGTGCCGGCTGCCCGCTCAGAAGCCATATCGAGTTGGGTTCGCGAGCACGGACTCCACTATCCGCGCCGCCTCACTCGATGGGAGCTCGGTGGCCTTGAGCAACCGCGTCATTTCCTCGCGATCTCGCGCTCGGGCTGCTCTGTCAAAGGCGTCGAGAAGACCGGCCTCGAAGAGCCGCTCGTTTGTCGTCATCCCGGCGTATCGCGAGTCCATGCCCTTACTCGCGGTCGCGGTTCACCATCGAGCAGCGAATGTCGCGCATGGAGACTTAGCCCCCTCCTGTCGTGCTCGCTTCATCTCTGAGCTCGCCCGGCTCGATGTCCCCCTCCAGCTCCGCAATGCGCTTGCGCGTCTCGTCGTCCATCACGATGAAGTCGTAGGCGAGGGCATACAGCAGCAGCGCGCGTCGGGCGCAGCGCTCCGCCTGCGGGATACGTCCCATGGCGAGCTGCCGCCGCCACTCGAGGTATAGAACTTCCGCCAAGAACGCGCACTTGGGGCGATCGATCTCGCCCCCGGTGCGCAGCAGCGGCTCAAGGCTCGGTTCGTCCAGCGCGAGCACAAGCCGGAGATCGATCCCTCCCTGCTGGGCCGCCCGTTCGAGTTCGTCGCCGGCGGCTGAGTTCTTGCCTTCGAGCAGCATGCGCCGGATGGCAGCAAGCACGCGCCCCATCTGGGCAATCATGCGGAGCAGATAGTCCTCGCGCTGCATGCCGGGAAAGTCTGCAGCATTGCCTTGCGCGCCGCAATCGCGGCCCGCCTGCGTTTTGCCATCTGCGGCGCCCCGGGTCAACAGGGCGTCGAGGCGAACGACTCGCGCCTTCGCGTCAGGACGTGGCGGTGCCGAAAGGTTGGCTGGCCGATGCGTGAAGAGCCAGGCCAGAAGCGCGAGAACTCGCGAAGCAGGAGCGCTCAGCTCACTGCTTTCTTCACGAGCGCACGGATCCTTGCCTCGTCGGCGGCGGTCAACCCTTTCAGCGCGAAGGCGGTCGGCCACATGTTGCCGTCGTCAAGGCTCGCCATGTCGCTGAAGCCGAGTGTGCCGTACCTCGTCTTGAACTTCTGCGCGTCCTGAAAGAAGCAGACGACCTTGCCGTCCTTGGCATACGCAGGCATGCCGTACCAGAGTTTCGGCGAGAGCCCTGGTGCGCTGGCCTTGATGATGGCATGAAGCCGCTCTCCCATGGTGCGATCCGGTGCCGGCATCGCGGCGATCTTCGCGAGCACGGCGCTTTCCTGGCCCGCCTCGCTTGCGTGCGGGCCGGCGCGCGCGGCTTTCAGTTCCTTGGCGTGCTCCCGCATAGCTGCTCGTTCTTCGTCCGTGAATCTGCTGGATGCGTTGCCAGTCGCGGCGGTGTTCTTGCCGGCTTTCTGGGTTTCCTTCTTTGCTGGCTTCTTTGCAGCCATGGTGTCCGCTGACCTCGGCGAGGTTGCTTATGAATGTTCGTCGGCGATGCGATTAACAGGCCGGCGCCTGGTAGCATGACTCATTGCCGAGACAGGTTCAAGTCTGGCGTCGAGCCGGACGGAAATGTTTGGTCGTGTCGCCCCGGTCACTTCGGCGAAACGGCCGCCAGCCTCCGCATCTCCGCCACCATCGCCTTCACACGCACAGGATCCTTTGATCCCGCCACGTCAGCATCCACCTGCGAAGCCAGCGTCCTGAGCGACGCCGCGCGCGCCGCGCCACTCTGCTCCTCGGCAGTCGTGAGCGCCTTGTCGATCACCGTTGCACGCGCCTCCGCCAGCCCGCCGGCGCGTACCAGCTGATCGAAGTACGAGCGGATCACCGGGAACGCCGGCGGAAATTCATATCGCGGCTGGCTCTGCGGGTTGTACTCCACCATGCGCACGAGCTTCGCCGCGTCGATTTCATTCTGCGACAGCTGGTCGCTCGGCAGGAGTTCCATGATGTCGAATCCGCGGTCGAGCTCCGAGGAGTAGACGTAGCCGTTCCACCAATATGCGCCCCACGATCCCCCGATCGTGCCGCGGCCACTCCCGCCACGCCCGCCGGCGGGCGGAGTAATCGGAATGTCAGCCCCAGGGAACGGATCAATCGACCCGCGATCGAAGAAGGCGACTTCCGTCGGCTTGTCCGCGTTCGTGAAGTCCATCACGCTCACGCCGCCCTGATACCATCCTTGCACCATGAGGTCGCGTCCCGGCACGGGGATCAGCCCGCCATTGTGCGAGACGCAGTTCTCCTGCGCCGATTGTTGCGTGGGAATCTTGTAGTACGCGTGCTGCTTGTAGGCCTTCGTTTTGGGGTCGATCGTGAGGATCGCATTGCCGCCCATCTCCATCATCGAGCTGGCCTGGCACATGGGCGACGTGCCGCCGCCCCACTCGTCGGTGAACACGACCTTCGACCCGTCGTTGCTGAACACGGCCGTGTGCCAGAGCGAGAAGTTCGTGTCCGCCTGCGCGGCGAGTCGCTTCGGGTGCTCGGGATTCGTGATGTCAACCAGCAGGCCGTAGCTCCCGCACGCGCCTGCCAGAAGGTGCATCGCCGGATATGACGTCACGTCGTGGCAGTTGCGTGGCCCGGTTGGTGGCGGAAGCGGGGCCGTCGACTCGCCCGGCGCGCCAACGCGACCGCCGCCCCCGCCGCCGCGGCCCGCTCGGCTCACGGCACGCGGCGCCGGATCGAGACCCGTGAAGATGCGAGCGCCCGTCACCACCTCGGCCTTCTCGGGATGCGCGAGCGGCACCTTGATCACGTCGAGGCGGAACATCGAGTTCGTCGTGTCCGCCGGGTCCGTTCCGTTCGTGCAACCGGGGAGTTCGTTCTCCCCACGCGCCGCCTGGCTGCCCGAGACGTAAATGTAGATGATCCCCTTGTCCGTCGGATGCGGAATCACCGTATGCGTATGCGAGCCTTTGCACGTCTGCACGTTCTTCACGAGCTTCGGCGCACGAGGGTCCGACACGTCGAAGATGCGGACGCCCGCCATGTGGTCCTTCGGGTCCTGCACGCCACCCTTCGCGCAGTCGTTGCGGTTGCCCCCGCCTTCGGCGGATACGAACAGCAGGTTGCCGATGATCGACGGGTCACCCTGTGATGTGATGCACGGGACCACCGCCATGACCTTCGGCTTCACTGGATTGCTCACGTCCCAGATCGTGAAGCCCGCAAAGTTGCCCTGATAGACGTAATGGCCCCGGAACGCCATGTCGGAGTTGATGAACGTGAGTCCGCGCGCCGTGTCGAACTCCGCCGGCTTTCCGGAGAACGACACGAGGCGCATGTTCTTCGCCGCCGTGCCGGCGTCGAGGCGGCCTGCTTTCAGGTTGTTGCGCGGGTCGTTGGCGGGAGGGTACGTCTGCGCGGACGCAAACGCCGGAAGCACGGCGGACGCGACAAGAGCGACCAACCTGCGAGTGCTGCGCATCAGAAAAGCTCCAGTGGGGAGAGGTGGTTCACGTCCATAGGGTTCACTTCGGCAACTCCGAGAGCATCCGCCGCATGATGCCGATCTCGGCGGTCTGCGCGACCACGACATCGTTCGCGAAGACACTCACATCAACCTCTTGCCCCGCGCCCGGAACGGCAAAGAGGTCCTTCACCATCGTGAGTGCGCCTTCGTGGTGCTGGATCATCAACTCGAGAAAGGCGCGGTCGAACGCCACGCCAGTCGATGCCTCGAGCGTCCTGAGCTGTTCCGCCGTCAGCATCCCGGGCATCGTCATCGCTCGCCACGACGACGTATCGGGAGCGAACTGTTCGTAGCGGCGAAGCCACTCCTGCATGATGCGGATTTCGGGGACCTGCGATTGATCGATTTTGGTGGCGAGCTTCAGGACCCGCGGATTCGAGTGATGTGCTTCGGCCATGCGCGACATGTGAATGGCCTGCGCGTGGTGCGCGATCATCCCCTGCATGAACTCGACATCGGCCACGGTGTAGATCGCGCCCTTCGGGATCATGATGTGGCCGGGCATGTTCATCCCGGACATCGGATTCTGGGCCGAGGCAGTGGCGGGCCGTCCCACCAGAAGCGCGACGGCGGCGAACACGACGATGATTCGGCGTGGGGGCATGGTAAGGTCAACCGGGGGGGCCCGATAGTGGCGGGTGGGCTACCGCACCACAAGATACACTATCTAGTGAAACGAGATGTGGCCCGGGCTGGGCTGCGGTGAGGCGGAGACGCTCGGACTGTCGTGACAGCCGCCCAGACGCGCTGGCTCCGCTCGCCGGCAAGCGAGGCCGCTCCGACGGCGACGAGATTCACAATCGAGTCCAGCGTGAGTACGCGCAACGAGAAAGGTGCACTGCTCCCACCACCTTCAACACCGATCAGGGCGCGCAGGCCGGCTCGACACGCGTCAGACACTGCCCCTGTCGAGGGCTCTGAAACTTCCCACGAGCGCCTCCCGTAGGCGATACGTCGAGCGGTCCATCTCGACGCGGTGTGTTTCCACGGTTGCTCCACGTCCTTCCGGAGAATCATCTCGTGCGGCGCGCTTTTCTCGCAGTACTCGGCCTGATGTTCGCAGGCGGTGTCAGTTCGATTCCCGCCCAGACCCCTGCTCGGCCCCCGGGCACCCGGCAGCCGCTCCCCGCCGGAAACGGCGAGGTACGCGGCACCGTCCTCGACGCCGCCAGTGACAGCGGCGTCGCACGGGCATCGGTCTCCGTGCGGAATAAGAGGGATTCGACGCTCGTGGCCGGTGCTATCGCGGTCGGGACCGGCACTTTCCGCATTCAAGGGCTGCGTCCCGGGGCATACTCTCTCAGGGCCACCTTCATTGGATACGCTCCGGTCCTTCGGGATTTCACCGTCTCCGACGCCGCGCCGAGCGTGAATCTCGGGAGCATCAAGCTGTCGCGCGTCGCCGTCACGCTGCAGGGCGTCGCGGTCACCGAAGAACGCGCGGCCGTCGCAATCGAACCGGACCGGAATGCCTATCGCGCGAAAGACATCGCACCAGCCGCGGCGAGCGCCAGCGAGGTACTCGATGCAGTCCCGTCGGTCCAGGTCGACGGGGACGGCAAGGTGAGCCTGCGGGGAAACGAGAACGTGGCAGTCCAGATCAACGGTCGCCCCTCACCCATTCGCGGAACGCAGCTCGGCGCGTATCTCAAGGGACTGCCCGCCAACATCGTCGAGCGGGTGGAGGTCATACCGAATCCATCCGCCAAATACGATCCTGAAGGAATGGCGGGGATCATCAACATCGTTCTCAAGCAGAACGTCGATCTGGGCGTCAGTGGCGGGCTCAATCTGGGCGTGTCCCAGTCCAACCGCTACAATGCGTCGGGCAACCTCGGCTATCAGAGCGGTCCACTGACGACGTTCTCGAACCTCTCCGACATTGCGGACACCCGGGCGATCGTCGGCATCAACGACCGCGAGCGCTTCGATGCCTTGAACGCACTGCGCTCCGTTACCAATCAGGACATTGCAAACGAGACCGGGAACGGCGGACAGAACTTCAATACGAACGTCGACTATCGTCTGGGCCGGCGCGACGTCCTCTCCAACTCGCTGTCGATCAATCGCAGGAACGGCACCGATCAATCGGTGAGCGCGTACACGGAGCTGAACGCTTCCCGCACGCTTCTGGACCGGTACGAGCGGCCCCGCAACAACAACACGAAGGGGCTGATGTTCGATTACAACATGGCTCTCAAGCACACGTTCGAGCCGCGCAAGCACGAGCTGAGCGCCGAACTCCGTTTCAACCACTCCCGCGACGAGGACCACACATTGCTTTGGCGCCAACCGCCCACGGCGGCCGGCGCGAGCTCCGCCGCACGCGTCGAAGGCGAACTGGACGACACGGATGCGCTGACGAAACAGCTCAACGCGCAGCTCGACTTCACGCGGCCGTTGGGCGCGAAGATGAAGCTGGAGACGGGCTACAAAGGCACCGCCCGGTGGCTCGACAGAGACTTCCTCGTGCAGAAAGACTCGCTCGGCACCGGTGCCTGGAGTCGCAGCATCCTGAGCAACGCGTTCGGGTTCGACGAGACGGTGAATGCGGCGTACGGCGTGCTCAGCCGCACCGCAGGAAAGTTCGAGCTGCAGGGGGGCCTGCGCGCCGAGTATGCCAGCCGCGACTTCAGCCTCACCAAGCCCGCGAATCACTATCCCTACAACTATGGGAGCTTGTTTCCGAGCGGGGTCCTGCTGTACAACCCGAGCCCGGCCAATCAGCTGAAGTTCAGTTATTCCCGCCGGATTCGGCGGCCCGGGACGCAGGAGCTGAACCCATTTCCATCCTTCTTCGACGTCCAGAACGTGTTCGTGGGCAACCCGAACCTGAGTCCCGAATACACCGACGCGATCGAGCTTGGCTGGACGAGAAACGGATCCCGCGGAACCTTGCAGCTGTCGCCATTCTATCGCCGCACGACCGACGTCATTCGCGTCGAGATCAATACCGCGGACGTGATCGACGGCCGCGAGGTGACATCGATCACGTTCAAGAACCTCGCCACCAGCAATTCGTGGGGAACGGACGTCAACGGCACGCTGCGTTTCGGAACCCGCTTCAACACGTTCGCGAGCTTCAACATTTTCAAGATGGTCACGGACGGTGGATCAACCAGCACCGTCGGATCCGATGCAGTCACGTGGACGTCGCGCGTCAACGCCACGTATACTGTCTCACCGACGTTGACAGTGCAGGCATCGCACTTCTATCGCGCGCCCATGAACTTCGAGCGGGGCACTTTCTCGGCCTTCCAGATGACGAACTTCTCCGTTCGACAGAAGCTGAATGGTGACAAGGTGGTGATGAGCTTGCGCCTCAACGATCCGTTCAATACCGGCATATTTCGCGTGCGCGTGGGGGACAAGAACATCACGCAGATCACGGAGCGGAACTTCGGTGCGCGTACAGCGTTTGTGACTTTCCAGTTCACCTACGGCCAGACACCACAAGTGCGCCAGCCGCGCCAGGAGCAGCCAGAGGCCCGGCCGGGATTCCCGTAAGCGCGAGCGCGCTCACTATGTCGTACAGAGCTCGTGCCATGTCGACGAGGACGTCATCAGGCACCTCGCCACTGGTTTCGATTGACGCCAGCGCAGCCCAGAGGTCGTCGTCCAGGAGGAGAACGCAATCAAACAGCTCGACAATTCTCGTCAGTTCTCTGAAGTGGGACGCAGAGGAAGGAGAGAAGGGTGTCGATTGCCTCAAACAGGCCCGTGCGGTCAACCGGAATTGTCAGTGCCACACCGCGGAGAGCACAGAAAAGCTGGAGCAGCTCCCGCGTTGCACCTGCACCGAGACGCCCCTGGTAGGAGTCGGCGTGATCCAAAAACGATCGCAATCCGAAAGGCCCGAGTGTGGGCGCGCCCTGACGGACAGCGCTTTCCATAAACTCACAGCATCATACCGGTAGTCAAGGAGGTTCGGAGCCAGGCGGCGCAACCGGCGTGCCGCTCAGTCTGCGGCCGGGCGACCTCCGAAGCAGACGACATAGCCATCAGGGTCCTCGACGTAGAAGTCCTTCGTGCCCCACGGAGTCGCCGCAAGCGGCTTGATGATCGTTGCGCCGTTCGCTGCGGATTGCGCGTAGAACGCCTCGATTCCGTCCACACCGGCCGCCGCGTCGAGGTGCTCGTTCGCACGCCGGTGGCGGCGCTCGTCGGCATTCTTGGGCGCTTCCTTCAGGTGGAGCTCCAGCCCGTCCAGCTGACCGATTGCGTAAAACCCGTCCCAAGGCTCGCCGAATGTGAAACCGAGTTTCTGGTAGTAGGCGATCGAGCGGGCAAGGTCGTCGACCAGGAACTGTGGAGCGAGGGATGTCAACCGCGGCCTCGTCTTGGTGGTAGTCATGGATCGTCCGTGTGTTGGTCAGTGTCAACGCAAATGTTGGACCGCACCAGAATGAGAGAGATTCTTTCGTCCGCTCTCACTCACTCTGAAACGGGGAAAAACTGCTCATTGCTTTTCGAAGCCGAGCATGTCGACGTAGAAACGAAGTGCGCGGTTCACGTCTGCGACGAAGAGCACCGGGCGCGTGCACCAGCAGTAACAATCTGAGTTTTCACCGGTTGCTCTGTCATTGTCAGCTCCTGGTCCGCCGACTACTTCAAACCGAGCTTCTTGCCCGCTGCCAACAGTGTGAGCGATTCGCGAATACGCCTCTCCCGGGTGTCCGGCCGCTTGGCCGTGTGAATCCAGACGACGAAGTTGCGGCGGTGGGTTGGTGCCAGCTCCCGAAAGAACTTCCAGGCTTTGGCATTGGCCTTTAGCGCTCTCGCGATGTAATTCGGCAGCTCGGGGATTACCGGTCGCGGTCCGTAGCTGTTCTCCGTCGGTGCGGTCGCGAGCCCTGCTGAGGAGAGCAGGCCGGCCGCTTGCAGTTCCATCCACCGTCTGCGATTGATATCCGACCACTTGCTGGTGGGCTTTCTGGGCGTCACCTTCACCGCGTATCGGTCGTCGTCCAATCGCTTGATCAGACTGTCGATCCATCCAAAGCACAACGCCTCACGGACGGCGTCCTCGTACGGTATCGACTTGAGCCCGGTGTGGTGCTTGTAGAACACGAGCCAGAGTCCGGAACTTGACGTGTGGTGCGTCGCAAGCCACGCCCGCCACTGTCGGCGATTCCGAACTTCGAGCGTCTGGAGTTCTGCCGTCACGCCTGCCTGCCCTCCGCCCGAAGCACAGATGTCCGTGACTAGACCGCCTCGAGTGGAACACCGCGACCCTCTCGAATGGCCGTGCGCGCCTCGCTGACCCGCCGAAGAAACTCCGGGTGATTTTCCAGACGATGGTCAAACCAGTCGTCCTCAGACTCGAACCCGATCAGTACGCCTGCGGGCTTCCCGTGCCGTGTGATCACAACCTCCTCCTCCGTCTCGGCAAGGCGGAGATAGTGCGAGCGGTCGTTTTACTCCATCGTCGTCGAGCAGCGAACGGCGGGCGCCCACCCATTCCTCTCTCCTATTTCACTCCACTCACCCGCCCCGCCCGGAGGTGCCCACCTTCGGAACAGGGCAGACCGGTGTAGTTGAAATCGGTCGCCATGAAGAGCCAGTCTACCGTGGACGCGGGCGCGGGCGCCCAGGCGTCTTGCCACCCGCCCACCGCCGAGAAATCCGGGAAGGCCAGCGTCGCGTTGGCGCCGCCGATCCAACCCATGGTGCCGCTGATGCCCGCCGACTTGCCGGTCCCTTGCTGCGTGTAAGTGAGCGAGGCCTCGGTCGGGTAGTCGACCGGGATCGTTCCCACCGCCTGCAACCGTTTGTACCCCGCCTGCGCGAGGGCGGTGATCGTGGGCGTCGGCACATTGGCGCCCATGGTGATGGTCTGGTTCGCGAAGGTGTGGAATGACTGCCCGATCGAGCGGGTGTTCGACCCGTTTCTCTCCGTGAGTGACAGGAAGTGGAAGTCGGTCGGCCGCTGGGATAGTGCGGGGATCCCGAACAACACGCGGGCCGACGCCGTGCTGGGCGGGATGCCATATAGTGCCGCGAGCGTGCACGCCGGGCCGGTGCCGGTGAAGTAGCTCATGCTGCCCGACATCAGGTCACCGGCCAGCAGGCCCGCGACCGTGATGGTCGCCGCCGTGGGCGTGATGAGCGGCCCGGAAACCCAATCCAGCGTCGCGGTCGAGCCGTTGTCCGGGATGTTGAGATCGCGGATGATGATGCTGCGGTCAGCCGCCGTGGGCCCGCCCACTCCTGAAGGAACCTTGTAGGACACCAGGTCCTGGAGCCCGGCCTGCACCCCGGTGATGGGCACCGGATTCAAGGTCGACGACTGCGCGAAAACGGTGCCACCCCCCAGCGAGATGAAGGCGATCTCGGTACCGGTGAGCCCGCTGACCGGCACGTTCACAGTCTTGAAGACCTGGGGTGGACAGAAGACCCCGGATCTACCGGCCAGGTCCGCGGCCGCGACCATCCTCACGGTGACGTTGGTGTTGGCACCGCTCACCGTGGCAATGGCGTAGCCGCCCTTGGCGCTGGTGATGTTGAAACGGTACACCGCGCCGGTCGGGATGACCTGCCTCCAGGGGCCGTCACCGTCTTGAAACGCGAACCAGACCGGATTGAGGAAGGGGCCGCATCCGGTGTAGTCCTGCGTGACCGCGGTCCCGCCGGTCGCCGCCGTCACGGTCACTTGAAGCGTGGTGGTCTGGTTGGCCAGCGGCGGGGCGGTCCCGGTGATCGTCACAGTGACGGTGCCCGTGGTGGCCCCCGCGGCCGCGGTGAGGGTGAGCGTGCTGGTGTTCCCGGCGGTGCTGTTGGGATTGAACGCGGCAGTGAGCCCTGCGGACGTTCCCGTCGCCGCGAGCGTAACAGGTCCGACGAAGCCGCCGGTGCGGGTTATTCCAATCGCAACGGTGCCGCTGGTCCCCTGCGTCACGCTGATCGTCGCCGGCGCGGCCGAGAGGGCATACCCCGCGGTTGTTCCGACCGGACCGTCGCCACCAGACTTGCAGGCCAGGATGGTGGGAACGACGAGATAGACCAGGGCGCGGAGGTGCCGCAGAGTCTTCGGCATCGATGGGCCTTGCATGAGCGGGAGGGTACGCATAAAACCTCGAAGTCTGGGCCGGTTGCGAGCGTTCTATTTATGCTATGCGTCAACCACGCGCTAGACCCGTCACCAAGCGCCGGAACTCACCAGGCAATGAATCCAGGCGTCGTCTTGCGCGCCGATTATGAGGCGGATGACGGCGTCGCCCTCGCGCGCGCAGTGAACGACCACAGGAATGCGCACGCGCGCGCTCATACCGAGCAACGCAACCGTTCCTCCTCGGTCGAATGGCCTGGATCATCCAGCAGGATCGCGCGGTCATCGGTGAAGGCGGTCACTTCGGCTGGCGCCTGGTGAGTCCCGTCGGCAGCGTCTTCCGCCGGGCGACTGGATGCTCACAACCTGAGCGCAGACGCCTGACGGCCCGAAACGACTGAGAGTGCGCGTCGAGAATGCGTCTTGTCAGCCGAATCTGCTCAACGATCCCGGCCGCTTCGGTTGCCATACAATCTCCGACGCGGTGGTCGTCGTGTATCGTCCATCCGCTGTCGGCGATACTGCGAGCGTGGCAGGTTACCTGCTCGTCCGGGGTGAAGACGCCCTGAGCCGCCGTCCTGGTCGGCAACGAATCCGTCGAGCGACGTGGTCATCCCGAGAATTACTTTCGCCATCGGCTCGTTCCATTCTCAAGGTCGTTCACTTTCAAGGATCGCACACAGTTGCTTCCGCTGGCTAACGACCTGGTTGTGCATAGCCCGGCGAGGGCGTCAGGTCCGCAATCGCGTCAAAGACCGTCAACGACGGACTAGCGCCGGCCGCTTCAAAGATCTGAACCCCCCGGGGCTTACCGGCCGCACGCATCGCAGAGAGGGCGGCGTGAGACTGCCAGATCGTTTCGATGCGCCAGTGTCCCGGATCGTTCGCATCGCGCAGCAGGGTGCTGCGGATCAATCCCGGGGGGAACGCACCCTTGGCGGCCTGGGCATACGCAGCTTGCAGGTCCCCAGCACGCTCGGGATCGACGTGCGACTCCAGGACCGTGACGACGAGGGCCATGTCAATCCTTGGTGAGGGAAGCGCTGACTGACGAATTGCAGCCAAGCAGCGCCGCGGGTATGCGGGCGCACACATTGATGCTGCTGATCTAGCCTTGAAGCCGCAAGCTGCGGCCGTCCAGGTTACTCGCCGCGGAGCAGCGCGGCCCGACGCGCGTAGCCGAGTCGTCTCTCGGACGCCTGCGCGCGTCGCGCAGAGTCCACCGGCGCAAGGACCAACGTCCAAGCGAAGTCGGCACGCACCGGGCTCCGCGGAAACGATGTGGTAATGAATTGGTGAGCTGGCCCGTTCCGGACAGCAGGCCGACAAGCGAGTCCGACAACGGGGCGGCGTCCCTCGGTGGACTCGCGACGCGTACGGACTGTCTGAAAAGAGCGCTCTGGCGCCCGTTCACGAACTGCGAGATCGCCTGAGTGGAACTCGACGGTATCCCGAATGCGCGGCAACTCGCGACGCGTGAGCACCAAGGTGGGTTTGTCGCCGTACGCCCACCCCGCTCCTTTGGCCTCAAACTTCACCGCGGTCTCATAGGTTCCGTCGGGGCTCACGCTATGATGCTCATGCATGAATGCACGAAGGGCACCCTTGGATGCCGCCGCGCACCCCGGCAGCAGCAACGCCCCGGTTAGGCAACACATTACGGCTGCTGGAGAATCTGGCGTAGGTGATGCTGGACGTGGCCAACGTAGTCGAGAGCGACGTGACGGAGCGTGACCGGCGGGCCGTCGGCAATCCTGCAATGGACGTTGCCTTTGGCGTCTGCGATGTGGGTGATAACGTGCGCTAGATGGCGATTGTAGGAGGACCACAGTTCGATGAGATCAGGCCACGCGCAGTCACTGTACCGCTGGGTGTCGACCCAGAAGTCCTGTGCGTACCCAGGAAGGCTTAGATCAGTCTCGGCTTGCACGCGAAC
>DASZZO010000039.1:0-56091 GCA_035544915.1 Gemmatimonadaceae bacterium
GGCGAACCCGAGCCGCGCATTCTTGTGGCTGTTCACTCGGTCCTCTGACAGATACTTGGTGGGCGTCTCGACAACCCCACCTTGCATCCGTCATGACCGAGCGAACAGCCTTACAGCGAAATAACGTCTCCGGTAATCACATCTAGCTACTGCGCGAACTCGTCCGCCACAGCGCGCGGGTCGATGGCGCCGGTGTAGAGCGCCATGCCAATGACCGCCCCCGCGACTCCGCGGCCCTCCAGCGCGCGCAGGTCGCCCATGGTGGCGATGCCTCCCGCGACGAGCACCGGCCAGGCGCTCGCTTCGGCGATGTCCTCCATCAATGGAAGGTCGGCGCCTACGAGCTGCCCTGCCCGCACAGATGACGTGATGAGAAGGCCTCCGAGCGCGAGATTCGCCCGCGCAAGATCCTCGATGACATCGAGGACATCGCGCGGAAGTACGCGCGTCCACTCGTGCGCATTGTTCGCGAGCACCCGGCGATCACGCACGTCGAGGGCGACGATCACGGCGCCGGGGTTCGCATTCGCGAGCCCGTCCAGCCAATCGGGGTCCTGCAATGCTCGCGTGCCCACGACGACCCACCGCGCACCGTCCTCGAAGAGCCGGTCAACCGCATCCGACGTGCTGATTCCCCCACCGACCTGGATGGGCACGGTGCCGTCCTGGAGGAGATCGCGCACGAGGCCGGGGTTCGAGCCGCGGCCGCTGGCAGCATCGAGATCGACCACATGCAAGCGCTGAAATCCATGTCCGATCCAGCGGCGAGCGATGTCACGCGGGTCTCCAATGTCGACGCGCTGGGCATGGCTGCCATCGCCGGCCAGGCGGACAGCGTGACCGTTGTTCAAGTCAATGGCGGGAATCGCCAGCATCTGATTCAACCGCGCAATGCGCCGAGGACCCGCTCCATGATCGGCCAGGGACCAGCCGTGATGCGAAAGGCGTCGCCGATTTGCGGCAGGTTCCTGAACATACGAACGCCAATGCCGTGAGCGCGCAGGCGCTCGGCAACATCGAACGCCCCGGGAGTCGGGACAAGGAGGAAGTTCGCGGCTGAGGGGAGAGGCGAGAACCCGAGCGTGCGCAAAGCCGCGTCGAGCCGGTCGCGATTCTCCACGGCTTCCGCCGCGTGCGCGGCAACCCAGGCGCGATCCTCCGTGAGTGCTGCGATGGCAGCGCGCTGTGCGAGCGCGTTGACCTTGAAGGGTCCGCGAGACTTTTCGATGGTCTCCACGATCGCAGCGGAGGCGGTGGCGTAGCCGACGCGGAGGCCGGCGAGTCCGTATGCCTTGGAGAGCGTGCGGCACACCAGCACGCGTTCGAGGGCGGGGGCTTCGCTGAGCAGGCCGCGATCGTTCGTGAACTCGGCATAGGCTTCGTCGAGAATCACGAGCCCCGGTGCCTTCGCAATGATCCTCCGCATGGCGTCGGCGCTCGTCGCAACCGGTACCGGATTGTTTGGAGAGCAGAGATAGATGAGGCGTGCACCGGTTGCGAGAAGGGCTTCGCAGTCGTTCTGGTAGTCCTTCGTGAGCCGCACGGGAACCGGCACCACGCTGTTGATGCGCGAAAAGACGGGAAGCATGACGAACGTGGGATCAGGATGGGCGACTTTCGCGCCTGGCTCGGCAAAGGCGCGAATGGCGCAATCGAGGATGTCATCGGACCCGTTGCCCGTGACCACGCAATTGCTTGGCACACCGGCCATGGCGGCGACGGTGCTCTTGAGTGAGTCGGCGTACATGTCCGGGTAACTCGCGACACCGCCAGCTGCGGCGGCCCGAAGTGCCTTGGTCGCTGCGGGGGGGGTACCCCAGAGGTTGGTGTTCTCACCGAGATTGAACTGCACATCGGGGCCCGGCGCATAGCGGGGAATTCCCGCAAAGTCGGCCCGGGCGAGACGGTCTGGAGAGCGGCGCGGCATGGCACCTATTGTATCGCATCTCGCGGACAAGCGGTGCGGCTGGCTGGCAAGACTGGAGGCCGGGTTTGCATTCTTGCCCGATTGTGAATAATTTCACATAGCTCGGGCAAAGCCGTCCGAACTCATCGTCAATCACCTTCCGAATCCGTTCGGTACTGGAGGCCTTTTCAGAATGCGTTTCATCGGTTTAGCGCTCGTTTCGAGCGCGGTTGTTCTCGGCGCCTGCGGCGGCGGTGAGCAGAAGCAGGCAGCACCCGCGACCCCGGCGGCAACGCCTCCGGCTCCGGCAGGGGCTGCGCCCGCGGGAGCGGTTACCGCTGGGACGCCCGCGCCAATCACCGGCAAGACGGTCGAGATTAAGATGATCGGCGATGCAACAGGCTACCGGTTCGACCCGGCAAACGTGACGATCAATGCCGGCGATGCGCTCAAGTTTGTAGTCGTCGGCGGCGGCCCGCACAACGTGGCGTTCGATCCGGCGCAGTTTCAGGACGCCGCGGTCCGGTCACAGCTCGACGCGAACTTCGGTGCAGACAAGATGGCCGAGCTTTCCAGCAGCCTGAAGATGAATCCGGGCGATGCGATCACCGTATCATTCGGCGGCGTCAAGCCCGGCACATATCAGTTCAACTGCACGCCTCACCTTGCGATGAACATGAAGGGGACTGTGACGGTGAAGTAGCGTTCCCTTCGCGTCCCCAGTATCGGATGCGGATCGAGTGAATCGCGCCCCGGCCCAAGGTCGGGGCGCTTTTTTTCTCGTGTGCCCAGCATGACAATCGACTAGGAGGTGGGAGTTTTCGGGGGAGTTGGTCGCAACGCCCTGAGCAAAGCGCAAGGTGGGAATCGTGAGAGACCTGCTGGAAGAAGCGGCAGAGCGAGACCTGCGGGGCGACGTACAGAAATCGGATATGAGGCGCGGCGCCTCAGGGCGAGCGGGCGAATGACCGCGAAACTCTCGCGACCAAAGAGACATCCCGTAGATCCGACGCTCGTGCAGGGACAGTCGATGAGTCTTGCCCGGGGAGGGCTCGCCTCACCTCTGACAGGAAGACGAGCGCTCAGGACTCGACACGCCGTGTCTGCTGGCGCGAGTGGTCGAGGAAGGAATCTGCGGCGCGCCCTGAGACGTGTGCAGCAGAACGAGGATAGTCCGGGGGTGGATGGACTGACGGTCGAGGAACTGCCCGCCTGTTCCGCGAGCACTGGCCTGCGCTCCGGGAGCGTTTGCTCACGGGTCGCTACCAGCCGAGCGTGGTGACGTGGGTCGAGATTCCGAAACCGGGGGGCGGCGTGCGCAGGCCCGGCATCCCTACCGTGCTGGATCGTCCATTCGGCAAGCCGTGTTGCAGGTGCCGCCACTGGCGATCGATCCCACCTTCACAGCATCCAGCTATGGCTTTCGGCCGGACCGTCGGGTGCACGACGCGGTCTGTCAGGCGCAGCGGTACGTGCAGGGTGGCCGACGTTGGGTGGTAGACGTGGACTTGGAGCAGTTCTTTGACCGCGTCAATCTCAATGTGCCCATGGGACTGGTGGCGAACCGGATCGCCAACCCACCGGTACGGACGCTCGTCCGTCGCTATCTGAAGCCGGAATGCTGGCGACTGGGGTGGTGGTGGAGCGGAACGAAGGAACGCCGCAAGGCGGACCGTTGTCGCCGCTGTTGGCGAACGTGCTGCTCGACGCGGTGGATAAGCTGTTAGAGCGACACGGACACCATTTCGTGCGTTACGCGGACGACTGCAATATGTACGTCAAGTCGAAGCGAGGGGCGGACGGACGATGGCAGGGCTGACCCAGCTCTACGCGAAACTCAAGCTCGAAGTCAGCCCTGTGAAGAGCGCGGTGGCGCAGCTGCGCAGCTATCTGTTGGGGGGGAAGGCGTACTTTCGTCTCGCTAATATGCCCGGGGTATTCGCGGAGATGGATCAATGGCGCGCGTCCGGTGGCGTGGGAGGGAAGTAGGAGAGTTATCCTCTCCTACTCCCTATCCCGATTACCCCAGGCGAGGCGGCTTCACTCGCGATTTGCCTGCAGCGATACTTGGAGGACTGACATGCAACGAGCCGCCGCGCTTTTGCCCGTTTCGCGAGCCGAATGGCTCGGCGCGAGGGCGGCGCTCGCGGGACGGCGGATTGGACGATTCGCACTGGGAGCGGTGGCGACATTCCTCACAGTGTTGCTGGTGCTGCTGGTGATTCCGCAGCTGGGCGTCACAGTGAACCGGCCGCAACCTGTGGTGAGCGATGTAATCGAGGATACAATTCCGCTCATCCGCGCGGCTACCGAGGCTCAGCACGCCCTGGCGCGGGCGGAATCTCTCTACCAACGCGCGTTGGACGCAACTGCGCGCGGAAGCGACGCGCGCGAGGGCCTTTCCCTCTCACAGCGCTCATTCAAGGATTCCCTTCAGGCACTCCTGGCGGAGCTCGACAGCTTGCTGGATCGGTCCGCGAAGGCGCCGCTTCAGGCGTCGTACAAGGCGCTGACGTTGGCGCGAGCACTCAAGGGCGAGCCACGGGCGGTACTTCTCACGGATTCGCTTGCAGTTCTCGAGCGGCGCCGCGCCGCCCTCGTTCCCAACGGGGGGACGGAACGTTCGTTCGCCAACCTCACCACGCAGATGAATGACGTCGGGCTGACGATTCGCGACGTCGCGGAACGTCGGCGCACCGGGCTGATTCATCAACTGGCGGACCTGGATTCGTCGACGCAGAGCGCCGGCGGGGTTGACACGACGACCGCACGTGAGTCGCGCGATGTCGCAGGAACATGGTCGGCAAGGGCGCTGTCGTCGCTGGCGGCGGCGCGGCGCGGCAATGCTGCGCGAGACAGGAGGCAGGTCGCGGCCCGGGATCGCGCGAACCGCCGGGTCCCACCGATAGCCATGCTGGCGGCGGCAACAGTGCTGTCTATGATTATCGGTTTTTCGGCAAGCCTCGTCATGGAGATCGCGCGTCCGACGATCGCAAACGCCCGCGAGGCCGAATCTGTAGCACACTGTCCCGTAGTGGTCGTCGCGCACGCGGACCAGACTCCTGCCGCAGCAACCGGTCTCGACCCGTTTCGTATGCTATACCTGGGGCTCACGGAGACCGGCGCGCGAATAACAACGGTAGAGATCTGTGGCGATGAACGTGCGGTGGTGGCGACGGTGGCCGGGCGCCTCGCGCTTGCGGCGGCGGGCGACGCCAGTGCTACACTCGTGGTGGACGCCGACGCCGAGGGGAGTCCCGTCGCGGGCTACTATCGCCAGAGACCGGAGCCGGGATTCACGGATGCGATGGCCGGCGTGCGCCTTTGGCGCGAGGTTACGCGACCCGTCGGGGCGAGCGACGGGCTCGCGATCGACGTTGTGTCCGGCGGGTCTCTCGGACGCAAGGAGCCCGACGCCACGACGCGAGACGCTGCGCGACAGGAGTTCGCCCGCATCCGCGCGGAGTATGACTTCTGCGTCGCGGTCGGCTCAAGCGACGCGGCCATCATCCGACTGAATGGACTATTGGAGGGACCAACGGTCTTGCTCTGCGCAGTAGTCGGGCGAACTACACTCGCGAGCCTGATCGGGCGGGCTACCAGGCTACGCGCCGGTGGAGCGAGCCTCCATGGAATCGCTCTATGGGACGCCGAGATGCCGTATATCGCGCATCGCAACGAGCTGATGGCAAGGGAACTGACGGGTCACACGGCGGACCCCGGGTAGCGCCTCGCGACGTACGCTTCGAGAATCTGCAGGAAGTCCGGGACAATCGTCTCACCCTTGAGCGTGACCGACAGCCTGCCATCTACGTAAACCGGCGCGCGGGGTTCCTCGGCGGTGCCGGGTAGCGAGATGCCGATGTTCGCGTGCTTGGATTCACCAGGCCCGTTCACCACGCATCCCATCACCGCGACTTTCAGTTCCTCGACCCCCGGGTGTTGTGCGCGCCAGAGTGGCATTTGCTGGCGCAGGTAGCCCTGGATGTCGTCGGCCATTTGCTGGAAGAATGTGCTCGTCGTGCGCCCGCAACCGGGACACGCGGTTACCTGTGGCGCGAAACTGCGAAGTCCCAACGATTGGAGGACCTGCTGGGCCACCAGGACCTCTTCCGTGCGGTCACCACCGGGGCGCGGTGTGAGAGAAACGCGAATCGTGTCACCGATTCCCTCCCCAAGAACGAGGGCGAGCGCGGCCGTCGTAGCGACGATGCCCTTCATGCCGAGCCCTGCTTCGGTCAGTCCGAGATGCAGCGGGTACTCACACCGCACTGCGAGCTTGCGGTAGCAATCGAGGAGATCCTGCACCTGCGAGATTTTCGCCGAGATGATGATATGATTGTGTGGAAGGCCTGTCGCTTCAGCCAGCGCCGCGGAGCGGAGCGCGCTCTCGATCATGGCCTCCATGTACACATGCTTTGCGTCGAGAGGCGCTGCGCGCGCCGCGTTTTCGTCCATCATCGACGTCAGGAGATCCTGATCGAGCGAGCCCCAATTCACGCCTATGCGGACCGGTTTGCCGCGGTCGATCGCGACCTGAATGATGGTGCGGAAGTTTTCGTCACGATGCCTGCTTCCGACATTTCCGGGATTGATCCGGTATTTCGCGAGCGCCTCCGCACACGCCGGATACCGCGCGAGCAGGAGGTGGCCGTTGTAATGGAAATCTCCAATAATGGGGACACCGACCCCGAGGTCCGCCACACGCTGCATGATTTCGGGAACCGCTATGGCTGCTTCGTCGTTGTTTACCGTGATGCGAACGAGCTCGGAGCCGGCGTTCGCGAGCGCCGCGACTTGCTCCGCCGTCGAGATCGGGTCGGCAGTATCGGTGTTCGTCATGGACTGCACGACGATTGGATGACTGGAGCCGATCGGGACGGAGCCGACGAAACTGGATACGGTTTTTCGACGATCGCGGAGGATCACAGGGACCTCGAGGGCGCCCACAACGCCCGAAACTTAGCGCGGAGGAAGAGGCGAGCGATCATCGAGGATCCGAGGCACTTGGCGAACCAGGCTTTTCGGGCCACCTTCCCTACCCTGCCCTTCACTCCAAGGATGCTACGCATGGCCACGCCAGCCCCCGAGACGACCTCTGCTATTCCAGCATCAAAGCAAGGCTTTGCCAGGCGGCACTGGGGTAAACTGGGAATCGCGACAATCATCCTGATACCGGCAGTGGCGTTCACGATCTGGGCTGAGGTATCACTACACTATGCGTATTCGAGCGGCATGAGGGTGGGGTTCGTGCAGAAGTTTTCCAAGAAGGGCTGGCTATGCAAGACGTGGGAAGGAGAGCTGGCGATGGTCAATATGCCCGGGGCGATGTCGCAGATATTCACGTTCTCGGTTCGAAACGATTCGGTGGCAGCCGCCATCAACGAGGCGATGGCGAAGGGCCGTCTGGAGCTGCAGTACGACGAACACCGCGGCGTGCCTACATCCTGTTTCGGCGAGACGTCCTATTTCGTGAAGGGAGTTCGGAGCATTCCCGGGTGAACTGGCGTGGGCGCGCTGCCCTTGGGCCGTAAGGCCTGGTCTTGGGCAATAAATGAGCCAAAATCCCGCCTATTGCTCTTTTTTCCAGGCGTCCTTACTTTTTCCGCGTTCCGTTAGAGAACGGATTGTCAGGGTACGGCGCGTTCCGCTCCCTGCATCAATCATCACACTAGGAGTTCGGAATGCGTACGACCGGCAAGGTGAAGTGGTTCAACGACGCGAAGGGGTTCGGCTTCATCACGCCCGACAACGGGCAAAAGGACTGCTTCGTTCACTACAGCGCCATCCAGGGCAGCGGCTTCAAGTCGCTTGCCGAGGGTGACATGGTGGAGTTCGACATCGTGCAGGGGCAGAAGGGCCCGGCGGCGGAGAATGTAACGAAAGTCGGTGCCTGAACTCGCTCGCCACGACCGTCGGCCGGCGGGGCGCCTTTCAAGGGGCGCCCCGCTCTGCGTTTGCGACAGGCAAATGCCGGGCCGCCCCAATGGGAGGGCGCCCGCGACGGAGCGGAGCCACTTCTTCAAGCGCGTCGGCCAATGCAGCCTCGAGAGGTGAGCGCAGCCCCGAGTGTTCGTAGCGAAGTGAGCCGAGCGAGCCGACCGCGATCTCACCGGACGGGGACTGAGCTATGGCAGTGGCCAACTCCAGTCCTTTTGCGAGCGATACTCCCAAGTCGCGTTTGAGCAGTAACGCCAATGCGATTTGCTCAAGGACCACAAAGGAGATTCGGCGCTCCTTTCCGCGGCGACCTGCTCCCACGAGCGCCTTTGCCTCTCGCGTCAGCAGGTTGTCCAGCACCTTCCGGTCAATACCCAGTGCGTGAGCCGCGGTAGCAGTCGAGAATGTTCTCATAATATCCTCGTCAATGAGGATAATATCCAAGTTTTTGCGATACTGATTACGGAGAGGATACTTGGCCTACGATGGCAAACATATGTATGTTCGAGGTTACCGCGGAATTGTGCCTCATAACTGGCTTGCACTTACGAGCTTGGCGGCCACAGAAAGTTGCTTGCGTACTGCCGCTTGGCCTGTACCCCCCGGCAACTCCCGATGCCCCAGAGATGCGAAGGGCGAGAGTTCATCGAGAATGTCCTGGCCGAATGCTGCATGGGCGGCAACGTACGCGTCCAACGGCAACTGATTCAGCCCGCAGCCCTGGTCCTCGGCCGCCCGGATCAATGTTCCGACTGCCGCGTGAGCCGCACGGAATGTGACACGCTTTCGCACCAGGTAATCGGCCAGATCGGTCGCCATCATCGTGCTCGTGACGGCGGCGCTCATACGCTTCGTGTCAAACGTGAGCGCATCGATGGAACCTGTGACGGCCGGCAACAATAGCAGCATTCCGTCAACCGCATCAAACAGGAACCGCTTGTCTTCCTGCAAGTCCTTATTGTAACCGCTTGGAAGACCCTTGATGGTCCCGAGCAGGGCCACGAGATCACCGAGCATCCGCGCGCCCGAGCCCCTGGCCAGTTCGAGTGCGTCGGGGTTCCGCTTCTGGGGCATCATCGAGGAGCCCGTCGAAAAGTCGTCACCAAATCGCACGAATGCGAACTCGCTCGAGCCAAAAAGAATCAGGTCCTCGGCCAGGCGCGAGAGATGCGTCCCAAGCATCGAGAGCGCGAACAGCGTGTCGGCGATGAAGTCCCGGTCGCCCACCGCATCGATACTGTTCTGCGAGATGGCGGTGAAGCCGAGTTGTGTTCTCAGGAACTCGCGCGACACTTGAAATGCCGAGCCCGCAACAGCGCCGGAGCCGAGTGGAAGGACCTGAGCCGATCGCGTGGCCGAGGCGATGCGGCCTCGATCACGCTGGAGGGGCCAGAAGTGCGACAGCATCCAGTGCGCGCCGCTCACCGGCTGGGCCCGCTGCAGGTGGGTGTATGCGGGCATCACGCTGGGTGTGAGTTGTCTGGCCCTGGCGACCATGGTGCGCTGGAGTTCGCGCACAAGTCGGTCGATTCGTGAACAGGCGTCGATAGTCCAGAGGCGCGAGGCAGTGGCAACCTGATCATTGCGACTACGGCCCGTGTGGAGGCGTGACGCAACATCGCCGGCCTCCTTATGAAGGAGGCGGTCGATCATTGTATGCACATCCTCGTCAGTCGCGACGGGCCTGACACCGGTCGCGATTTGCGAGGCGACCGCATCAAGCGCCCTTACCAGGCGCCTCGCTTCGCGCGACGTCAGGACACCAGCGCGTGCGAGCGCCCTTGCCCACGCTTGTGAAAGCCGGATGTCGAAGGGCCAGAGGCGCAGGTCGACATCAATCGAGCGATTGACTGCATCGAGCGCCGGGTGCGAGTCCGCACTGAAGCGGCCACCCCAGAGCTTGTGGGCGCTGGTTCTTGCCGCCGCGCGCTTCGGCCGGCTTCCCGGCTTGCGCGGAGTCATACGCCGGCGAGTTCGCCGGGCTTCGAATCCTTCCGGGTGGGCTTGTGTGCCACTGAGTCCGTGGCGGTGCCTGCACGCTCTCGATCCTTCAGCGCACGCACACGCTGCGAAAGACCAAAGAGGCGAATGAATCCAGCCGCGTCGCTCTGCTCATAGACGTCGTCTTCGCCGAAGGTGACAAATCGCTCGTCGTAGAGTGCCTCGTCACTCTTTCGGCCCGCGATGGTGACGGTCCCCTTATAAAGACGAAGCGTGATCGTTCCGGTCAGCCTGGCCTGCGTACAGTTTACGAATGCGTCGTACGCTTCACGCTCGGTAGTCCACCAACGTCCCTCATAGACGAGGTCAGCGTATCGCGGCGCGATGAGATCCTTCGCCGCAAGCGTGCGCCGGTCGAGCACGAGCATCTCGAGCTCGCTGTGGGCGGTGTAGAGTAGGGTACCCCCCGGAGTCTCATACACGCCCCGCGACTTCATGCCAATCAGCCGGTCCTCAACAATGTCGGCACGCCCGACGCCGTGCCTGCCGCCTATCACGTTCAGCCTGGTGAGCAGGGCGACGGGGTCGAGAGGGACGCCATCGACGGTTGTGGGTGTGCCGCGCTCGAAGCCGATTGTGACGTCGTGCGAGGCATCCGGGGCGTCGGAGGGATCGGAGGTGAGCATGAAGAGGTCCTTTGGGGGCACGCTGTCAGGATCCTCGAGAACCCCACCTTCATGCGAGATGTGCCAGATGTTCCGGTCGCGCGAATAAATCTTGCCTGAGGTCGCGGAGACCGGAACGTTGTGCGCCGCGGCATAGGCGAGCGCGTCCTCGCGGCTTCTGATATCCCACAGACGCCAAGGGGCGATCACGGGAAGATCTGGCGCGAAGGACATATAGGTGAGCTCGAAACGCACCTGGTCGTTGCCTTTGCCGGTACAGCCATGCGACAGGGCGTCGGCCCCGACCCTTCGCGCGACTTCGACCTGTTTTTTCGCGATAAGTGGTCGCGCCATTGAGGTACCGAGCAGGTACTTCCTGTTATAGATGGCGCCTGACCGAAGCGTGGGCCAGATGAAGTCGCGCACGTATTCCAGGCGCAGGTCCTCCACGTAGCACTCCTCGGCGCCAGATGCAATGGCCTTTTCACGGACGCCGTGAAGTTCAGCCTCACCCTGGCCGATGTCAGCAGCGACGCAGATGACTCGCGCGTCGTAATGCTCACGGAGCCAAGGCACGATGATGGAGGTGTCGAGGCCACCCGAGTATGCGAGGGCGATGGTGCGCATGAGAATGAGCGTGCGAAGAGGAAGGTTCGGCGCGTGGATACACGCATACTATTCACATAAATATGCGACGGCAAGGGTAAGACGATTTGTCACCGCTTTGCGAGCGTAAGAAGGCGCTTTGCCACGCGATCCCGGCCCGCGTCCGAGCGGCAGATGATCAGGATCGTGTTCTCGCCCGCGATAGTCCCCAGAACGTCCGGATTGCCCTCGGAATCGATCGCCTCGGAGATTGGCTGCGCGCCGGCAACAACGGTCTTGACGACGATGAGCTCACGGACGAAGTCGAGCCGCTGGAACAACTGCGGCACCAGAGATGCCAAAGTGGCGCGGCTCTCCTCGGTGGAGGCGCTGTCGGCAGCGGTATAGCGTACGCCCGCCGTTGAGGGGACCCGCGCAATTCGCAAATCGTGTATGTCCCGCGAAAGTGTAGATTGCGTCACCGCCCAACCGCGCTCTGCCAAGAGTTGCCGAAGCTCCTCCTGGCTCGCGACAGCGCGGGTGGAAACAAGTTCGCGGATCACCTGCTGGCGCTCATTCTTGTTTGACATCGGCTGCCTCCGCAGGGTCCGCAGAGGATAGCGCCCGTGGGCCCCAAGCGTAAGACAGCATTGACACACCGTGACTGCAAGCTTATGCATTAGATAATGCATAGAATCCCGGTTGGCATCCTTGGCGCAAGCGGATATGCAGGCCGCGAACTCTGCGGTCTTGTAGCGCGCCATCCGCGGTTCTCGCTCGCATTCGCCACCGCCAATGAACAGCGCGGAAAAACGGCCGAGTTGCCACTCGGGGGCACCGTGCAGTTCATCGCTACTGAAGACGCGGCGCTGGATCGTGCTGCGCTCGTTTTCAGCGCGCTTCCTCACGGAGCGTCAACGGAGTGGGTGGAAGCGGCGCGCAAAGCCGGGGCCAAAGCGGTAGACCTTTCATCAGATCTGCGGATCGGGAATGCGGGGACCATCGGCGCATGCGCCGCTCCGTATGGACTGACGGAAGCGAAACGCGGGGCCATCAAGTCTGCGGACGTCGTCGCGAACCCCGGTTGCTATCCCACCGCCATTCTGCTCGGCTTGTTGCCGTTGCTGGAACAGAAGCTCGTGAGCCCCGGCGCCACGATATCCGTGAGTGCCGCAAGCGGCGTAACGGGCGCGGGATTCAGCGCCCGTCCCGATCTCCTGTTTGGCGAAGTAACCGAGAACTTTCGCGCATATTCCTCCGGCAACACGCATCGGCACCTGAACGAGATGCGTGCGCTGCTCGGGGAACTGCGGGTAGATGCCGACCTGCTCTTTACGCCGCATCTCCTTCCCGTCGCACGCGGCATTCTCGCGACAATGAATGTGCCACTCGCACGAGTGCTTCCCGATCCGCTTGAGCCGTGGAAAGCGCGCTACGCGAATGAACCCTTTGTTGAACTCGTGACCGATCCGCCCGAGCTGCGGCACGTTGCGCACCGCAACGTCGTGCGCATTGCAGTCTTCCCGATGGCACATGTGCGCGTGCCAACCCTGCTGGTGTTCTCCGCAATCGACAACTTGGTGAAGGGAGCCGCAGGCCAGGCCGTCCAAAATGCGAACCTGATGCTGGGACTCGATGAAACGGTGGGGTTGCCCGCATGATGCGCGTCGTGAAGGTGGGCGGGTGCGCTCAGGGCGCTTCTCGACTCCCGGCCCTAGTGGCGGAGGCTGCTCGCTCATCGCGCGGATCGTTGGCAACGAGCGAGTCCCTGTGCATCGTGCATGGCGGCGGCGGCGCCGTGTCGGCGCTGCAGCGACGGCTCGGCCTCGAGCCGACGTTTCGCGGGGGCCGCCGAGTGACCACTGCGGGGGATCTCGAGATCGTACGGATGGTCCTCTCCGGAACTACCAACAAGAATCTCGTGTCGCGTCTGCTGTCTGCGGGCGTGCGAGCCGTCGGGATCTCCGGCGAGGACGGCATGCTGTTCAGTGCGCGAGCGGTGGAGGCGGAAGGCCTGGGGCTTGTAGGCGGCGCCGTAACGGTGGACGCCGGGATCGTATTGCACCTGCTTGCCGGTCGGTTTGTGCCCGTGATCTCACCCCTCGCGCGAGACCTGAATGTCGACCGCACGGGAAATGTCGCGCTGAACGTGAATGGTGATGACGCAGCGGCCGCGCTGGCGGCGGAGTTGCAAGCAGACGAACTCGTGTTCGTGGGCGACGTTCCGGGGGTGCTCGCTGACGGCGCGGTGCTGAGGTCGCTCGACATCGAGCGCGCGAGCGCGCTGATCGCAGGCGGCATAGCAATGGGCGGAATGGCAGCGAAGCTCGAAGCCGCAGCGCACGCGCTGCACGCTGGTGTGACGGCGGTGCGCATCACGGGGATTGAGGGTATCGGTGATGCCGATGCCGGCACGAGAATCATCCTCTCCCACCCTCCCGTATGAGAAAGCCGATGACGAACTCGCTGGCGGCACCGACAACCGAGGCACTGCTCAACGTCTATCGCAAGCCGCCAATGGAACTGGTGCGCGGCGCGGGAGTCGAGCTCTTCGATGCGGACGGAAAGGCATACCTCGATTTCGTCGCAGGAATCGCGGTGAATGCACTCGGCTATGGCGACGCTGGGCTCGAGCGGGCGATGCGCGAAGCCATGGAAGGCGGGCTCGTTCACGTGTCGAACCTGTATCGTTCGCAGCCGGGCGAACTGCTGGCGGAGAAGCTCGTGGAGCGCACATTCGCCGACCGGGTCTACTTCTGCAATTCGGGCGCCGAGGCGAATGAGGGCGCGTTCAAGATGGCGCGGCGATGGGCAAGAGAGGTTGGAGGGACGCCGAAGCACGAAATCGTCGCGCTGCGTGGCTCGTTCCACGGCCGGCTGTTCGGCACGCTCGCCGCAACGGACCGGCCGCAGTATCGCGCACCCTTTCGCCCGCTGGCGGGCGGAATCTCGATCGTGGAACGCGATCTCGATGAGCTCGATGCCGTACTCAATCGGGAGACGGTCGCCGCAGTGATTGCCGAGCCAGTGCAGGGTGAAGGGGGCGTTCGCGTGCTGGAGCGGGAATTTCTGCAGTCGTTGCGCGACATGACACGCGAACGCGGGATCCTGCTGATTCTCGACGAAATCCAGTGTGGTTATGGGCGGACCGGCACATTTCTGGCGCACGAACAGGCAGGGATTGAACCAGACTTGGTCACGGTAGCGAAGCCAATGGCGGGCGGATTGCCGATGGGGGCGGTTCTGGTGACGGGATCCGTCGCCGAGGCGATGCGGCCGGGCGACCACGGAACGACATTCGGTGGTGGGCCATTCGTCGCGGCCGTGGCGCTATACGTGCTCGACCGGCTCAGCGATCCGGCGCTGCTGGATCATGTAAGAAAGAACGGCGCGTGGCTCGAGCAAGCGCTCCGGCAAATGATCAAGGCGACGCCACGAGCGCGTGCAGCGCGCGGACTGGGGTACATGTGGGGCGTAGACGTCGTGGATCCCGCGAAGGACATCGTCGAGCGCGCGCTCGACGCCGGACTGCTCATTTGCTCGGCGGGTGAGCACACCGTACGGCTCGTGCCGCCGCTCGTGATGGCGCGCCCGGACCTGGAACGAGGCGTCGGAATCCTCGCTCAGGCGATCGGCTAGTTCCCCTGCTTCTGGCAGTCGCTCGCGAACTCCTTCTGGAGTGATCGTGGGTCATTGGTGCGTTTCCAGAAATCGTCGAAGTATCCCTGCGTGCGCTTCAACCGGTCGGGTGTGAGCCCCGGAATCGCCGGCAGAAGACTGTCGATCACTGCGTGCTTCGCCTTGAAGTGCTCGATGGTGGACGTGAAGAGGGCGGGCGAGAGACACAGACCCCGATACAGACGGTCCGTGACGCGCTTGATCGGAAGGCGTGAGTCAGGGAATGCATATCGTGCGTCCACGGCGCCCGTCCAGTCGAAATCGTACGGCAGCGGCGTGATGTTGAGGGCCATGGAGTCGGTGAGCAGCGCAATGTTGTGCAGGCCGGAGATCGACCAGTCCGTGTTGCCGATCAGGTATTCGAAGACGCTCAGCCTCGCGAGCGGCTCCTGCTCGAGGTCTGCGAAGAGCGCACCATTCGCTTTCATCAGCTTGCGATGCGTGCGGTGGGCGAGGTCATCGATGTCCTCGGTGAAGAAAGCCCATGTGGTCATGGGCGCAACCTTGCCGAGGGTATCGCGATATGTAATGCGGGCGAGACGTGTCTTGAGGCTCGGGTCGGCGAGCGTGGCATACACGCGATAAATCGCGTACTCCTGCAGGATGTACTGCTCGTACTCGCCGTTTCCGGGCCTGCAGTTGGTGGTGATCTTGAGGCGACTGAGCCCATTGAACAGGGAACCCTTGATGGCGCTGCTTTTGAAGTCGAGAAGAACCGGCGGGAACTGACAGTTACGACCCTGCCGGCGAAAATGCCCGCGGGCACGGAGCCTCACCGGCAAGAGCTTCGTGGCAGCACCGCCGGAATCCGGATACGACAGCACAGCCTCGTGCTTGGCAAGCTTCAGGCTGTCGCGTTCGGAAATGAGGGACTTGAGGTTGGTCGTGATAGTGATGGTGAGCGCGGTGTCACTGCGAAAAAGTCGCTGCGCCGCAGCTGCCGGAGCGGCGGCGAGGGGCGCAGCGAGCGCGAGTAGCGCGAGACAACGGTGCTGGATGGTCATCGCATCTCCAGTCGGACCAGGCGGGGGCCAGCGGCGTCGCGGAGCTTGTCGCTCACCACGCCCGGGGTAACAGTGGGATCGAAATCCACGGCGTACTCCACCACATGCATGCCATCGTCCTCGTGCACGATATCGCCGAAGCGCCAGCGCGCGAAGAGATGCTCGAAGTGGGGTTCGACGGCGGTACGCAATTCATCGGGCGCGGCGGTGCGGAGCCGCAAGAGCACGGCATATTGCGGGCGCTCCCCGCTCTCGGCCTCGGTGAGCTCGGGTGCGTTGCGCTTGCGGCGGCGCCACGCACGGTCTGCGATAGCTTCTAGCTGCTCAGGCGCGAGCGCCTTGAAGACTTCGTCGTCCATCCGGGCGACGAATGTCCCTGTCCGGCTCGCCGTCTCGAGCGCACGCTCGAGCTGCTTCTCGGCGAACCGTCCTTCGAGAGCCGCGGGGGTACGGCCGAAATCCGTGAACCACATCGCCACCATGACAACGCTGAAAATGAACGAAAGCACGCCGGCGACCTGTGGATTCACGCCAGCTGACAAGCCGACGCCGATCGCGACGAGCATGTAGGCCGCGTCCTTGGTGTCGTCGAGCGTGCTGCGGAACCTCACGGCGGCGACAATCGCGGCCATGCCGAATGCGAGCGCGAGGCCGTATTTCAGCACCACGACAATCCCTGCGATGATGGCGGGCAGTATCACGAGGCTCTGCACGATGCCCTGCTTCCATCCCTTCTTCCTTCTGGTGAGCGTGTAGATCCACGACACGGGAAGCGCGAAGAGCACCGCGCTCACCATCGCAATCGCAGTTGGGAGCGCCGCGGGGCCGCTCGCGGGCAAGGCTGATTTCGCGGCCTTCTTGGAGACGAGGTTCGCCAGCTCGTCCCCTGCGGGAACCCCGCCCTCAAAATTGTCGCGGAACAGGTAGAGCAGGGTTCCGAGCACTGCGTAGTAAACTGCAGTGCGAATCAGGATGTTGCTCCACAATATGCCGATGGGGGACCTGCGGGCCATTCGGGATCTCCACGGGGGAAAGACGACGCGTGGGCGTCGACGGCTGTGGAGAACTTGGTGGTCCGGGGCAGCGGGGGCAACCGCAGGCCCGCTACTAGCGGGCCGAAGAGCGCCCCCGCATCCTACAGCGGCCCTGAGACATCTTGCCCCCACGACTCGCCCGCGCAATGATCCGCCGCCACCTGGCCCTGCTCCTCGTCGTCCTTCCAGCAGTCGGTGCCCAGGCACCGTCTTCGACGCTGCCCGAAAGGCCGACACTCGTGGTCTTCCTGACGGTGGACCAGATGCGCGAGGACTATTTCCAGCGGTTCGACAAGCAACTCACCGGCGGTCTCCGCCGCCTTTACGACGGCGGCGCATTCTTTCTGGAGGGGTATCACGACCACGCTATCACAGAGACGGCACCGGGGCATGCGGCCATGCTGTCAGGACGCTTCCCCGTGCACACCGGAATCGTGATGAACAACCAGGGTGTGAACGGCGTGCCGGACGCAAGAGTCATCAACGGCGTGGACGAAATCGATTGGCCTGCCTCGCCGATCCGGTTTCAGGGAACGACGCTCATCGACTGGCTCAAGGCTGCGCAACCTGAGACGCGGTTCCTCTCGGTATCGAGAAAGGATCGCGGCGCAATACTTCCGATCGGGCGAAGCAAGGGGCATGTCTATTGGTGGGCGGCGTCGAACGGCACGTTCACCACGAGCCATTACTACGCTGATACGCTTCCGTCGTGGGTGCAGCATTTCAATGCACGGAAGATGGCGCAGCAATACACCGGGAAGACGTGGGATCTCCTCTTGCCAGCGAGTGCCTACCCTGAACCCGACACCGTCAGCGTGGAAAATCGCGGTGTGAACAATGTCTTTCCACACGGCGTCCCGGACGATTCGATGATCGCGGCGCGGTCCGCGGCGGCCTATCCATGGATGGACGAGATCACATTGCAATTCGCGCTCGCTGGGTTGCAGACGCTCGAACTGGGAGCGCTGCCCGGGCGCGCTGATGTGCTCAGCGTATCGCTCTCGACCACGGACGCCATCGGGCACGCCTTCGGGCCGGACTCGCGCGAGTTGCACGACCAGATCCTGCGGCTCGACCGATCGCTCGGCAGGTTCCTGGACTCGCTGTTCAAGCTGCGCGACCAGCGGCGAGTCGTCATCGCTCTCACGGGTGATCATGGAATGGCGCCGTATCCGACGCTCAAGAGCACGATCTATCCAAACCACGACGCGAAGCTGGTCTCACTTGGGGCGGAATGGCGAGCCTTTCAGACTGGGCTTTCGTCGGCTGGTGTCGACTCGACCGCCGTGGCGATCGAGGACGCCGGCGTGGTGAGTGTGGTGAAGCCGGGCGCATTCACCAAAGCCCGTGTGAACGCTGACTCCGCCATGGAGAGCTTCGGCCGGGACGCCCTCCATGTGCCAGGCGTACTGCGTGCCGACCTGGTGACCGCGCTCGCCAAATCGGACACGACGAGAGATACGATCGCCCGGCGCTGGCTGCACATGTTCCGGCCCGGCGGACCCGCACGGCTCGTCATCACGCTGACTCCGTACAGCTACTGGGGAACGGGGAACAGCGTCATCGCCACCCATGGCTCGCCGCACGACTACGATGCGCACGTGCCGATAGTGTTTTATGGCGCCGGCGTGAGGCCGGGCAAATACAAGGAGTTTGTGCGCGTCGTGGATATGGCGCCGACGCTTGCCGAGCTCCTCGGTGTGAAGCCGCTCGAAGCCATCGATGGCCGTGTCCTCCGCCAGGCGATCAGGTGATCCGCGCGAGCAGGAGTCCTGGTGCAGGCGGAACATGACGCGATCCACGCGCATGACGCTTCACCGCGCGTTCGATGAAGCGCGGTTCGGGTCGGCGAGAACGCTGGACCTGCGATCGTCGTTTCCGACTGCTGCTGAGGCAGTACGCCGGGCCGAGCTGTGGCTGCGCGAGCGACAGATGCTGAAGGCGGGCGAGCTGCTGGTGATCACGGGCCGGGGGAAGGGAAGCCCGGGTGGAATTGGCGTGGTGCGCGAAGCCGTTTCACGCCTGTTTCGGGTGCTGCATCGCAAGGGCGTGATTGCCACGGTCGCGGAGCACACGCCTGGCTCGTTCGTTGTCACGCTCGCACCGGTGCGCGCGCTGTTCGAGACTGTGCGGCGATCGCGCGGCCCGACGCCACGCGTCACGGCTGGTAGTCCGAAGGAGTTCGCGGCGCTCTCGCCAACAACGCGGGCCGAACTGCGCTGGTTGGCTCAGCGATCGCTCGACGCGCTTGGCGCACCCCGTTCGGACCGATTCGTGCGCGAAGAGATGGTGCGGCAGTTTTCGGTGCTCGCAAGCGCGATGGCGCCGGAGGAGAAGGACCGCGACGGTCGCCTTCGGTTCCTGATCGCTGCGGCGAGCGATGCATTCGATGGCGTTGAATAGAGCGGTCTCGTCTGTCGAGGTTCTCCCCGTCCCGGACACACAATGCGCAAGGTGCTCCCCGTTCTAGAGCAGCGCCAGCTGGGCCGCACGGCGCGCGCCACGTCGATTCTCGCACTCGGAACGTCACGGCTCGTCCAGGCCGGGCAGCGAGAGGCGGTGCGCGTCGTGCGCGAAGCCATCGATCATGGGGTGAGCGTCATCGAGACGGGATGGGAGTACGGTGAGGGGCGCATGGAACGTTGGCTTGGTCTCGCGCTGAAGGATGGTTATCGACAGAGAGTCACGCTCGTATGGCAATGCTGCGCGCACCAGCGTGACTACAAGACGGCCATGCAGCAGGTGGATGAATCGCTCTCGCGCCTGAAAACAGACGTGCTCGACGTCCTGTCCTTTCACGAGATGATATACGACAACGACCCCGATTGGCTGTACGACCACGGCGGACTGGACGCGGCGCAGGAGGCGCGCGAGCAGGGGAAAGTGGAGCTCCTCGGGTTCGGCGGGAACAAATCACCCCATATCCACGTGAAGTTGCTGCAGCGCGGTTTTGCGTGGGACGTGGTGACATTGCCGCTGAATCCGATGGACGCGACGTTCCGGTCGTTCGAGAAGCAGGTACTGCCGGAGGCTGTGCGACGGGGGATCGCCGTGATGGCGGCAAAGCCAATTGCGGGCGGAGCGATTGCCGGTTCGCGTGTGGTGAAGCCGGAGGAGGCCCTGCGCTATTGCTTCTCGTTGCCAGTGAGCACGGTGATCTGCGGGATGGAGAGCGCCGCAGTCCTCAGGAAGAACTTGCGCCTCGCGGTGAGCTTCAAGCCCTTTCACGCAGGGGAAATGGATGCACTGCGCCAGAAGGCCCGGGGTGTGGCAGGTGACGGACGCTTTGAACGCTACAAGACGACGCAGGAGTTCGATGGACTCCCGGGCCGCGTGGCGCACGGCTACACGAAATGACTGCGAACGGTCCGGCAACGTTTCGCACGACACTCATCATTGCGACCTACAATTGGATCGAGGCTCTCGAGATGCTGCTCGAGACCGTGCGTACCCAATGGGAGCCGCCGGACGAAGTGATCATCGCGGACGATGGCTCGCGTTTCGAAACCGGCGAGCTGATCGCGTTCAGGGCAGCAACGTTTCCGGTGCCGCTCCGCCATGTATGGCACGAGGACGCCGGGTTCCGGCTCGGGGCCATTCGCAACAGGGCGATGGCCATCGCCACGGGTGCATACCTGATCCAGCTCGACGGCGATCAGCTGTTGCATCCCGGGTTCGTTCGTGCACACCGGAGATTCGCCCGGCGCGGTTCCTACGTGCAGGGGAGCCGCGCAATGCTGGACGAGGCGCTCACACAACGCTGTCTTTCCGCCACCGGCCCGCCCGCCGCGCTCCCGTCTCCCTTCACGCGCGGCGTGCGGAATCGTGTGAACGGTATTTACGCGCCAACCCTCGCGCGGCTCGTGCGCGGACCCAGCGATCCGCTGACCCGCACTCGTGGCGCGCACATGGCGTTCTGGCGCGATGACATCGTGCGCGTAAACGGGTACGACGAGGATATCCATGGCTGGGGACGGGAGGACAGTGAGCTCGCCGCGAGGCTCCTGAATTCCGGCGTCCGCCGCCGCAACCTGAAGTTCGCAGCGGTCGCATGGCACCTGCACCATCGCACCAGACCGCACGACACCGTGGCGCGAAATCACGAGGTCTTCGAGCGCACCGTGCGAGAGGGGCGCGTGCGATGTGAGAATGGGATCAGTCGCTACTTGCGGCATGCCGAACCCGTCTGAGGGCACACCGCGGGCTCCGGGCGAGAGCTCGACTGAGCGCTCGTGAACGAACTCCTTCTCCTGACGGCGTTCGTGGCAGTCTGGTGGGCCGTACGCACCGTGATCGCAAGGCGGGAGGAGCGACGCTTCGAAGCGGCTTATCGGCGCGGTGCCGACGCGATCATCATTGGAGCCGAACCGATCCGATTGGCTGGAACACGACGCGGAGCGGTTCTGCTCGTTCATGGATACAACGATTCGCCTCAGTCGGTCTCGTCGCTGGCCGCCACGCTGCATTCCCGAGGGTGGACGGTATGGGCTCCATTGCTGCCGGGGCATGGTCGTACGCTCCAGGCGTTCGCCCGCTCGAGTGCGGACGAGTGGCTCCGCGCCGCGCGGCGGGAATACCTGGAATTGAGCATCACGCACGACGAGATCGCGGTGGGAGGACTCTCGATGGGCGGCGCGATTGCCCTCACGCTCGCGGCGGAGCAAGCGGACGTGCGCGCAGTGATCGCCCTCGCACCATACCTCCACGCTTCCATGCCGCTCCGCCTCTTCGATGCACTCGCGCCCGTTGCGGGACTGGGAGCCCGCTACGTGTGGAGCGGCGGTACGAAATCAGTGCACGATGCGGCGGCCGGCGCGGCCATGATTGCTTACAGACGATCGACACCACGACTCCTGGTCCAGCTTGACCGAGTGGTGCGCGTGGCTCGGGCCGCACTGCCGCGCGTACGGCAGCCGGTGCTCGTCGTACAGTCGCGTGAGGACAATCGCATTCCCGAATCCAGTGCCCTCGAGGCATTCGAGCGCCTCGCTTCCCCCGACAAGACGCTGCACTGGGTAGCAGGGAGCGGCCATGTCGTGACCGTGGATTATGGTCACGAAGAGATTGAACGGTTCGTTGCGGACTGGCTCGCGTTGCGGCTTCCGTGATGGCATCCTGAAGTCCATCACCGACCCAGCGTCCGCGTCTCCCCGGGTGCCATCAACCAGAGATCGGCTTCGGAAAAACCGTGTGCGGCCCAGGCTGCCTGCGCGCGACGGGGTGGCTCGTCCACCGGTTCATCAGTGAGCACGAAGGTACCCCAGTGCATCGCTGCCATCACGGTACCGTTTTCGCCGCGAGCGGTTTGCGCCTCGACGATGCTCGCGTACGCCGCCACCGCCTCCTCGGGGTCCATATGGACGGGACGCATGAACCAGCGAGGATCGTACGCGCCAATGGGCATGAGCACGAGGTCGAACGGACCGCATTTCCGGCCGATCTCGCCGAAATCACGATGATGGGCGGTGTCGCCGACGAAATAGGCCCGGTGCGCGGCCGTCTCGACTACCCAGCCGCACCACAGTGTGGCATTCCGATCGGCCAAGCCCCGTCCGGAGAAATGCCGGGCCGGTGTGCATGTGACCTTCGTGTCCGCGAATGCGCCACCGCTGCAAGGGGCGGCGGTCTCGAACCAATCGCGCTCGACAATCTGGCTCACGCCCCGCGCCCGTAGTCGATCTCCCAGGCCCAGCGGAGCGCACCACGTGGCCTGCGGATGCTTGATTGCCAACGCGCGAATGCTGGCGTCGTCGAAGTGGTCGTAGTGGTCGTGCGATTGCAGAATCAGGTCGATGGGAGGCAGAGCCTCTAGTGCGATGCCGGGCGCCGTGAGCCGGCGCGGGCCCGCCCATCGGACGGGCGAAGCGCGCTTGCTGAACATCGGATCCGTGAGGACGTTGAGGCCGCCGATCTGGAGCAGGAAGGTCGAATGGCCGATCCAGCTGACACGCAGCTCATTCGTCCCCGAGCGAGACGAGTGGAGGGAAGAAGGAACAGGTGCGGGCGCGCGTCCTTTGGCGCGAAGACCGAACCGGCCACGCCATGCGCGTTCCAGCGTCCATCGCAGGATTCCGCCGAAACCAGGCAGGCTGGGGCCTGGCCACGGATTCCCGAAACGGCCGCCGGGCAAGTGATGCGCCAGACCGGATGATAGCGTCATGAGCAGGGAATATACCGGCCATCAACAGCGTGCCCGGCCGAGGGCACCCGGCGGGGTCGCAGTTGGTAGACCAGGTCTTCACGCCCCTATAGATTTGAATCATGCCGAATTTCGGGAGCTGGGCGACGGAGTGGTGGAAACCATTGTTATTCATCGTGATCGCTGGTCACGTCACCAATGTGTGCGTCACCATTTTCCTCCATCGCGCGCAGACCCATCGAAGCGTCCATTTGCACTATCTGGCGGCACTGCCGATGCGCCTGTGGCTGTGGTTGTCGACGGCCATGGTGACAAAGGAGTGGGTGGCCTGCCACCGCAAACATCACGCGTTTGCAGATCGTGACGGGGATCCGCACAGTCCGGTGCTCGAAGGGCTCAAGAACATCGTATTGAAGGGTGCGTTCTACTACCGCAAGGCGGTTCGCCAGCCGGGGATTCTCGAGAAGTATGGCAAGGGAACGCCGAACGACTGGCTGGAACGCCACATCCTTGCGCCACGGAACTGGCTCGGCATCGCGCTCATGCTCGGCATCGACGTCTGGTTGTTTGGCTGGCTGGTCGGTCCCGCTGTGTGGGGTGCGCAGATGATCTGGATTCCGTTCTGGGCGGCGGGGATCATCAACGGCGTGGGGCATGCCCTCGGCTACCGGAACCACGACGTGAAGGACGCAAGCCGCAACATTTCTCCGATCGCGATCTGGCTGGGTGGTGAGGAGCTTCACAACAATCATCACGCCAACCCGAAATCTCCCACGTTCAGTCATCGCTGGTTCGAGTTCGACATCGGGTGGTTGTACATCCGGTTGCTGTCAGTGCTGGGTCTGGCAAGCGTGGCATTCGCACGTGAGACCTGAGGCGGAGGGGTCGATGCCGGTCGTCACGTGTGCGCGTTGTGGCAAGCCGAAAGAGGGATTCGACCGGGCGCCATTTCCGGGCGCGATCGCCGCGCGGATCCTCGAGGGCACCTGTCGCGACTGCTGGGGCGACTGGCTGAAGCAGCAAACCATGCTGATCAACCACTACGGATTGAACGTGATGGATCCCCAGGCGCGCCAGTTCCTCACGCGCAACATGGATGCGTTCCTCTTCAAGTCCGGACAGCAGGACGATGTGGACACGAGCAAACAGGGGACGATCGCGCACTGACGCTTGACATTAGTATCGAACAGGTCCTAAGTAATCGCGATGCGCGACCGCTCCACCGCACACGTGAGCGTCCGCCGTTCGGCAGTGATCTCGATTGATGTGGCCCTCTGCACGCCGCGCCGCCGCCACCTTGAGATGCTGTTCGTGCGGATCGGCGGACACCACCGCGACCGATGGGCATTGCCGCATGCCGTATACGCTCTGGGTAGCAAACTTGACGAATCGGCTGCGCGCGCGGCGCTGCAGGTACTTGGACGGCGGCCAGCGTGGCTCCAGCAGATCGGCGCGTTCAGCGACGCAACGAGACATCCCGCCGCCGCCTCGCTCTCCGTCGCGTACGTGGGTGTCACACCAGACGGCTTCGCGCGGCCAGGGGATGAGGCCAGATGGTTCCCCGCCGGGCGCCTTCCTGCGCTCGCGCCACGCCATCGCGCGATCGCTGGCGCGGCGCTGGCGGCGCTGCGGGACCGCATGGACCACGCGCCGATCGCGTATCGGCTCGTGCCGTCGCTGTTCACGTTGAGCGCGCTCCAGGAGATCTACGAACTGCTGCTCGGACGTCAACTCCACAAGGCGAGCTTTCGGCGCGCATTACAAGCGAGCTACCTGGTGGAGCCGACGGACGAATGGCGGAGTGAAGGCCGCGGCCGCCCGGCCCAGCTCTTCAGGTATGTGCCGCGCCGCCGCGCGCCGTTCCGTCGCGGCCTCCGGCTGGATCTGGTGGACGGCTGACATCGCCTTCTGTTGCGCATCGGTGACACTTTCCGCCGCTCAGGGCTATATAATTCATATAGTTGCAAAGTGTACATAAGGTCATAAGGAGAGGGATGTGCGCCTACCTGGACGCACTGCGCCGCATGCGGCGCGGGACGTCGCCGAGGTCGAAAGGTTGCTCGCGCATCGGCTGGCCCGCATCCTGGCGCGCGACGTTCTGGCCGAAGCGCAGACCGCCGCGATGGGGGCCTTGGGCGCCGCACCGCTGTGTCTCATCCAGTTGCGCCACCAGACCGCCCAGCTTCTCGCGGGCCGATTGGTCGAGCCCGAGGCGCTCGAGGCGCCTGAGCCGCTCCGAGCCGAGCCGTCATCGATCACGCGGCGGCCGGCGGAACGGGTTCAACTCAGATTGCCGCTCTCAGCGTGAGCGACGGGCGGGCAGCGCTGCTGCTTTCTGACCCACTTGCTCGAACGGCACATTGAGAAGAGGGAACTCCTTCCATCCGCTGTAGTCGAAGTGCCACCATTCCGACGGATTGACCGCGAATCCCTGGGCTTCCATCTCGCGTCGAAGGAGATGGCGCAGCCAGCGCTCGAGGGCTGTTCCGCCCGGATAGTCAGCGTACGATCGATGGGAGAACTCGTCGTAGCCGCCGGGCATCCTTACCGGCTTACCGGTTTTCAGGTCGTACAGCGTCAAGTCCACCGCCGCTCCCCGATTGTGCCTCGAGCCGGAAGCGGGGTCCGCGACGAACTGGTGCTGGCTTCCGCTGGTCGCATCCCAGAACATTTTCGTGACGAACCAGGGGCGGTAGGCATCGTGAATCAGCAGGCCGTAGCCATACGCAGCCAGCCTGCGGTGGGCACGAACGAGTGCCTCGGCGGCCGGACGTTGCAGGAATGCGCGTGCTGAGGAGTACATCGGTGCGCCGAGAAAGTTGTTAGTGGATGCGTAGCGAATGTCCAGCCTGACTCTGGGCTCGAGAATGGCAACCTCCACGAGATCACCGGCGCGCAGGTGGCGCTGTTCCGTCGGCGGCGAAGCGGCAAGTGCGGACCGTCGAAGGGAATCCACGGGACTCAACGGCGTGACGCGGAATGTGACGCCTTCTTCCGTGCCGACTGCGCGACGCGGCAGGGTGCGGCCGCCTATCCGGAGAGAAGGAGGGCGACCGACACCGGACTGAGCAAAATGTGATCGGACCAGGGCGGTTTCAGGTCCGGCGGAAAGCGCAAAGAGCCGGCCGCCGCGCTCGAGCACGAGGACGGTGTCGCCCTCAGCTCCATATTCACCAATCAGGCCCGCGAACGCGACGGAGACGGGACGGGGCTTGGGCCCCGCCGGATCTTGAGGCGCACCCCACCGGGCCACCGAAAGGCGTGCTGCAACCGCTTGCCTGAGCGAATCTCTGCCCGTGCGCGGCGCCGTCGCCCGGAAGGCCAACACGGGCAACGCTATCGCGGAGAATGCGCACGCCCGAAGGGCGCGCGAAATCCTCGGACTCAATCGGCTAAGCAGCTCCGGCGATGTATCGGGCGAAACGCCCACAGTTGGTGCATCGCAGGGTCACCTGGCTGCGAGGCGGCGGCGGCGAATCACCGGGATCCTTCTCGATCTCACCTGAGCAGGACGGGCAGGAGAGGGGTGATCCGTTGCGGTCGTTGGCGATGAGATTCAAGGCCTGGGCCGGGTTGTACGAAGCTGGGCGTGGCTTGCGCATGCATTCTCCAGAAGAAACTCGGTGTGCCGAGGTGCGAACCTCACGCACGCCGCCAATTGTCTCCTGAAACCTAATCGGGCCAGGCCCAAACTCGAAGTGCCCGGTGCCTGTTTTCGGTGTCTTTCCGGAGATTTGTGACGTCGAATCAGCTGGGTGCCAGCGGAAGCTCTCGAATTCGTTGCTTCCACTCAGCGGGGCCGGTTTCGTGCATGTTAACCCCGGCAGCGTCGACCGCTACGGTCACGGGCATTTCATCAACCGTGAACTCATAAATCGCTTCCATGCCCAGATCTTCAAAGGCCACACAGCGTGACGCGCGGATGGCCTTGGAGACCAGATAGGCCGCACCCCCGACCGACATCAGATACGCCGCCTTGTGCCGGCGGATTGCCTCGATGGCAATTGTGCCTCGCTCAGCTTTTCCGATCATCGCAATCAATCCGGTGTTCTCGAGCATCATCTCGGTGAAGCTATCCATGCGTGTGGCGGTCGTAGGACCCGCGGGCCCGACGACTTCATCACGGACCGGCTCTACCGGTCCCACGTAGTAGATGACGCGGTTGGAAAAATCGAGGCCGGAGGGGAGTCCAGCGCCACTCGCATAGAGATCGGCGAGGCGCTTGTGCGCGGCGTCCCGCCCCGTCAGAAGCTTGCCCGACAGGAGGAGTCGCTCGCCGGCCTTCCAGCCCGCAACCTCCTGGCGAGTCAGCGTGTCGAGATCCACGCGACGCGCACTCTGGTCCGGACGCCATGTGACTGCGGGCCAGTCGGCGAGCCTCGGGACCGCAAGGTGTGCCGCACCCGAACCGTCCAGCGTGAAATGGGCGTGACGCGTCGCCGCGCAGTTCGGAATGATGGCAACGGGCTTGGAGGCAGCGTGCGTGGGATAATCGAGAATCTTCACGTCGAGCACTGTGGAGAGGCCACCGAGTCCCTGAGCGCCGATGCCGAGCGCATTGACCTTGTCGTACAGCTCGATGCGCAGCTCCTCGATCTTGTTCCGGGCACCGCGTAGCCTGAGCTGCGCCATGTCGATGGGCTCCATCAGCGACTCTTTCGCGAGGAGCATGGCCTTTTCCGCGGTACCACCGATTCCAATACCCAGCATCCCAGGCGGGCACCAACCCGCTCCCATCTCCGGAACGGCCTTCAGCACCCAGTCGACGATGGAGTCGCTCGGGTTGAGCATCGCAAACTTCGACTTATTCTCGGAGCCGCCGCCCTTGGCCGCGAGCCACACCTCAACGCGGTCGCCCAGCACGATCTGCGCGTGGATGACGGCCGGTGTGTTGTCCCTTGTGTTCTGCCGGCCAAATGCAGGATCGGCCACGATTGATGCACGCAACACGTTTTCGGGGCGGAGATATGCACGGCGCACACCCTCGTTGACCATGTCCTCTACTGACATCGTGGCGTACCATTGCACGTTCATTCCGATCTTCAGGAATACGACAACGATTCCCGTATCCTGGCAGATGGGCCGATGTCCCTCGGCGCACATTCGCGAGTTTGTGAGGATCTGCGCGATTGCGTCCTTTGCGGCTGGTGATTGCTCCTTCTCGTACGCGTCGCCCAGCGCCGTTATGTAGTCGAGCGGGTGGAAATACGAAATGTGCTGAAGCGCGTCCGCAATGCTCTGAACGAAGTCGGTTTCCCTGATCACTGCCATTGCGAGATCCAAAAAAAGAGTCTGATCCTGAAGTTAACGGCTTGGTACGGGCTGCGTTCGGAGCCTGTGCACCGAGACGATCCCGAACATGGGTCCAAGCGCAAGCAAGGCGAACGCCCATGGCCACCCGGCCACCCGGACGAGTGGCGGAATGAGTTGAATTGCACCCGTCGTGAGGAGAAAACCCAGCGACACCTGGAGTGTCAGGGCCGTGCCCACCGCGTAGGAAGGGACGCTCTCCGTGACGAGAACACTGAACTGTGCGGAATCCGCGATGATGAAGAAGCCCCATGTGAGCGCGAGCGGTCCAAGTATCCAGAGCGAGTGGCCGAATGTGAGTCCGATCAGGGCGCAACACGCTCCGCTCGCGACGAGGGCTCGTGTCACCAGTGGTACGCGCCCAATGCGGTCGGCAACGAGGCCGCCCCAGACGCACCCGACTCCGCCCACGGCTATGACCCCAAATGACAGCACGGCGACCGCCGGAGACGGCGGTGAGGTGAGCGCGTGCGCGTCGCGCGCGACGCTTGCCGCAAGAAATGCGGGGATCCATGTCCAGTATGAATACAGTTCTGTCATGTGGCCCAGGTAACCGCCGCTGGCGAGACGCCACCGACGGGCTCGGACGACCTCCCCGACGAGCGACCACGCGAATGGGCGCGATTCAAACGCAAACGGGCCGTCGTGATAGGCGAACAGAACGAGCACCGCGGCGACGATGGCGCTGCCCGACGCGAGCAGAGTTATGAACGCGACGGTCGCATCGGGAAGGGCGGTGATGAGATACGGTCCTGCCTTACCGACGGTGAGCGCGCCAACGATGGTTCCCACTGCGAGCCCGCGGCGAGCCCGAAACCAGGTAGCCGCCATTTTCATGGCCGGCGGATAAACGCCGGCGAGGCAAGCACCGGCGAAGAATCGTGAGGCAAAGGCTGTCGGGTATGACTGTGCCACGGCGAGCCATGCATTGGTGATGGCGCCGAGGACCGCCGCCGCAGCAAAGAATCGACGAGCAGGAATTACGTCGGCCAGATTGAGCACGGCCGACAGCGCCGTGCCCGCAACAAAGCCGAGTTGCACGGCGGCGGTCAGCCACCCGACCTGCGCGCCCGAGAGGGTCCAGCGCTCGCGCAACTGCGGCGCGACTGCGCTCCCGGCGAACCAGAGAGACATTCCCAGGAGCTCGGCCAGCGAGAGCAGCGCAAGCATGCGCCACGCCCGAGAATCGGATTCGTTCACTCCCAGCCGTGGGGTCTTCGCCAGACCTTTCGGTCGAGTTTCCGGGATCTTCTGAGGGAGAATTGCGGCTTCCCCGGAAACAGCTCCCGGTCCTCGACGGCCTCATGGAAGATGTCGCCGTTCGCCGATGCCTGATCGGCCCAGTGGAGCAGCTCGGCCTCGCGAGGAATTGGTCGAAGAGTCGCTCGGTACTCTGGCAACCTCTCTTGCGATTGTATGAAGTGGTGCAGTTCGAGTTCCTGTGTCTCGCGGAGCGTTCCGGGTGGCAGCATTCGCTCGCGCGCGCGCACCATGAGCTCCTGCTGCACGCGCTTGCCCGGCGCGAGTGAAATGAGATCGAGGGCGGCCACGAAGGCCCTCCTAGTTGACGAAGACGATCTCGCCTTCGTCATCGATGCCCATCTCCTGCTCAAGCCCGCATACGCCGCACACCTTTACGGCGTGCCACGCCTCCTTCAGCTCAGAACGATCGGCCTTCAGCCGCGGCTTGACGGTGAGTTTCTTGTAGCTGTACTCGCCGCAGTGCTCGCAAGCGTGCCCCTTCGCGATGCGTTCGGCGCGAGCCTGCGTAATCTTCGCCATGCGCCCCCTACTTGACGTTGCCAATGGGCCCGGCGCCGGGAACGCCCGTCGACGGCATGGCTTCGCGCGGCCCTCCCCCTCTCAGGAGCTCTTTCATCCCGCCAATCGCACCCATCACGCCGGCCGCTTCCGCCGGAAGGAAAATGGTGGACCCTTTTCCCTGCGCGAGCGAAGGCAGGGCTTCGAGGTACTTGAGGCCGAGCAGGTACATGGCAGCCTCGCCAGGCGGCAGCGACGCCGTGAGCAATTTCACGGCTTCCGCCTCGGCGTTCGCCATGGCCAGGCGCGCCTCCGCCAGTCCCTGGGCGCGGAGAATCGATGCCCCTTTCTCGCCCTCGGCCTTCTGAATCTGGGCCTCGCGTTGTCCCTCGGATTCGAGGATCGCAGCACGCTTGCCAGCCTCCGCGTTCGTGACCGCGGCACGCCGCTCCCGCTCCGCCCGCATCTGCAATTCCATGGACTGCTGGATGTCGCGCGGCGGTTCAATGCTCTGCAGCTCCACGCGCGTGACATCCACGCCCCAGCCTATAGAGGCGTCCTCGATCGTCTCGCGCATGCGCTTGTTGATCTGGTCGCGGCTGACGAGCGTCTGGTCGAGTTCCATCTCACCAACGATGTTTCTCAACGTTGTGCGCGTCAGGGTTTCGAGTGCGTACGGGAGATTCTGCACGGCGTATGTGGCCTTCTGAGGATCAGCGACGCGGTAATAGATCACGGCGTCGATGTCGATTGTCACGTTATCCTTCGTAATCACGGGCTGGCTCGGGAAATTCAGGACTTGTTCTCGCAGATCGATGCGATTGGTAGTACTCGCCATCAGTCGCTTGATGCCGCCGACGTCGGACGCGAGATAACGAACGTCTATGGAGCGCGGCTGCTCGATGAACGGGATGAGGATGTTGAACCCGGATCGTGCAACCCGATGGAATCGGCCAAGGCGCTCGATGACCATGACCTCCGCCTGGCCGATGATCCGGAACGACCTGACGGCGACGAGCAACGCCGTGACGCCGAGTATGCCGAGTGCAATGCCGAAGAAGCCCATTGGAAGCCGCGCGAAAGAGGTGTGGCTGATTGTACCGCCTGACTCTGCATGCGGCAACGCGCTGTGTCGCCTTCTCAGCGCTTCCAGTCTGCAATGAAGAGGTTCACATCACTCGATCTCGGGTCAGCCCGCTGCGAAGCCCAGATAAGCTGCGTGCCGTCCGGGCTGAACATCGGAAAGCCATCAAAGCCTTCCGCGGTCGTCACCTGTTCAAGCCCCGATCCGTCGAGATTCACCAGAAACAGGTCGAAGTTGCCGCTCCGCGGATTTTTGTAGTTGGACGAGAAAATGAGGCGCTTGCCGTCGTGGGTCCACGACGGCCCGAAGTTGGCACCCCCCAGATGCGTGATCTGGTGCTGGCCGGTGCCGTCCGCATTCATGGCCCAAAGCTCCATCTTGCTGGGGCGCACGATGTGCTGCGCGAGGAGGTCCCGATAGTCCTTGAGTTCCGCCGAATCCGTGGGATGATATGCTCGGTAGGCAATGTGCTTGCCGTCGGGTGACCACCAGGCACCCCCGTCGTAGCCCTGCTGATGCGTGAGTTGCCGAACGTCGGTACCGTCGACGTTCATCGTGTAGATGTCGAGATCTCCGCCCTTGAGCGACGTGAAAACTATCTTCTTGCCGTCCGGCGACAACACGCCTTCGGCGGTATACGTTCCGAAGTTTGTCAGGCGGCGGAGATCGGAACCGTCGCGGCCTACGGTATAGATGTCGAACGGATCGAGTCCCCAGACGTACCCCTTCGACGGATCAGGCCGGGCGGGGCAACCGGCACCAGCCGCGTGGGTCGATGCGAAGAAGAGATGCTTGCCGTCCGGCAAAAACCAGCCACACGTCGTCTTGCCAGCACCGTTCGAGACCCGCGACATCCGGGTCCCGTCCGTCCGCATCACATACTGCTGGTCGCACGTGCGACCGTCGCGGGTGGATTGGAATGTTATCCACCGTCCGTCGGGACTGAAGTAGGCCTCCGCTTGTGTCCCGGCGCTGGTGAGTTGGCGAAGATTGGCAAGATGCCATTCGCCCGCCTCTGGAGCTCGCTGGATTGAGACTTGGGCGCGACCACCTTCGGCCGTCGCGAGGAGCACAACGGCCAAGGCCGGAACAGGCGAACGCATGGGTAAGAGTCTGCTTCGTCTAGCGCGGCTTGTTTGGCCGGCCGGGGGAACTTGCCGGAGGCGACGCGGAAGCAACGGTGAAAAGCTCCTTCTGCGTCGCACCCTTCTTGAGCAGCTCGAGCGCCTTCATGAGCTGCACGTCCTCCTTGTATTCCATTCGCTTCGCAGTGGAATCCCCGAAGGCAAACCCCGCAATCCTGTTGGCGAGCGGGCGCTCCACGTATCTGGCGCCGGCTTCGTAAATGGCGGGTTCGACCACCACACCGCGCTTCTGCAGGCGCTCGAAGAATCCCTGTCGCAACTCGGGCGTGATGGTGAAATCCCGCTTCACCTTTCCTTTCAGCTCCAAGGCAAAAGCATCGAGCGTGAGCAGCCACTCCTGGCCCTTCACCGCGAGCGCGCGCGCAAGCTTCTGCTCCGGAGTGGTGAGCGTGTCGTAGGGCACGAAGACATCCGGCGTGACGGCACCGCCGCCATAGACAACGCGTCCGCCGTCCGACTTGAATTTGGGTCGTCCCTTTCGCGCGGCGTCGGTCTCGAGCGACTCCGGATGCACTTCGACGAGCTGGCCATCGTCTGTGAGCTTGCGCTCCTTCTGAATCGAGCGTCCGCTAGGCGTATACCATTTGGACGTCGTCAACTTGATGGCGTAGCCGCCGTCCAGCCGGTACATGCCCTGCACAAGTCCTTTGCCAAATGAGGTCGTGCCGAGTATGAGCGCTCGGTCGTGATCCTGCAACGCACCGGCGACGATCTCAGACGCAGAGGCCGAATAGCCATCCGTGAGAATCACCATCGGAATGGTCGGGGCGAGCGCCGCTTGTTCGGTGACATGGGTCTGTGGCGGCTCACCGCGCCCGCGGACTGTCACAATCTCTTTCCCCTTGCCGATGAACAGGTTCGTCATCGTCAAGGCCTGCTCGAGAAACCCGCCTGGATTCTGACGCAGGTCGAGCACGAGGTTCTTCGCGCCCTCGGCAGTGAGCCGCAGGAGATTCTTGGCAACCTCTTCGGATGCGGTCTCGTTGAACCCCTCAACCTTGATGTATGCGGTTGAATTGTCCAGCAGGATCGCGTAGGGCACGGCCGGAATGCGCACGACGCGCCGCACGAACTCCACCGTGAACGGATCGGCCGCGCCAGCGCGCAGGAACGTCGCCTTCACCTTCGTGCCCGGGGGCCCCTTCAGCTTGCTGGATACCTGCTCATTGGTCCATCCCCGCGCAATCGCCGAATCAATTCCGACGATCTTGTCGCCAATGAGAATTCCTGCCTCCTCAGCCGGCGTGTGTGAGAACACTTTCACAACGGTCGTGACACCCTGCTGACTTTCGATGGACATCCCCACACCGCCGTAGAACCCGCCGGTTGTGGTATTGAAAGCCTCGAGCTGCTTCGGTGTGTACAGTTCCGCGTATGGATCCTTCAACTCGGCAACCAGTCCGCGAGCGGCCTTTTCATACAGCGTCCCGACGGCCACCGAATCCACATATCGGTCGCTGATGATTGCCAACACCTGATCAAAGAGCCTCGACCCCGCGAGCGCTGCGCGCTCCTGCACGACGAATCCGCCGACAACGATCGGGAGAGCGATGAGGCCGACCATCGAGGCCTTGCGATAACGGGACATGGGACTCCGGCGGGCTGGGTTGGACTTGAGGATACCTACTCTATACGCGCGGCGCAAAGAAGCGTTCCGGTTGGGAGCGCGGGCGGAACACCGGGGACCTTCAGGCTCAAATCAAGGCACGTCACGGGCCTACGGCGGTTCGCCGCCCAGAATACGTCCGTAGCCTAGGCACCCTAAGCCGTCGTCCGCGGTCCCAGTTTGTATTCCACGAACCAGTTCTTTCGCTCCTGAATGAAGATCGCCTCCCGAAGGAGGCCTGCAGCTACCAGCATCTCGTGCGCGGGCTGCAGTACACGCTGGAGATGCGACGGGAAGCGCTGTACCAAAGGCAGGTGTTCGGCAAGTCGCTCGAGCGGCACTCGCCAGGGCCAACGATTCTCCACTCGGGCGACCTCGAGCAAGCGATATAACCGGCGCGCTACGGGTGAGGAAAGGGCAAAGAAGCGCGGGGCGGAGATGGTCGTCGCCTGTTCCGCGGCGATATTTGCACGCAGGGGCGCTGAAATCACGACACGCGCGTCTCCCGGCTCATTGTTCGTAAGCGTGGAAAAGAGCGCGAGCTGGTTGCGGTCCATGAGTCTGCGCCGGTCAATGTGAACCGATGCAAGAACCGTAAGCCGTCCCGTGAGCAGCGACCCCGACCCTGCGTCCAGATATACGCCCTCGGATTCGAGGATCGTGCGCTGCAGGCGATTGAGCGCGGCGCGCAACTGTTCGTATGTTCGGCCGTCCACGCGGCGGCCCATCGAGCGCAAGAACGCGTGGAGTGTGAACCTCAGCGCGCCGTCAGCTGGCGAGGCGGCTTCGTGGAAGCGGCGCAGCAGTTCGACATAAACATCCTGGTCAAACGTTCCCGGCAGGCGTTCGCCGGGAGCGGGGAGGACGCGCCACCGGCCGCCGGACTCGGCGATGAATGTGATCGCCGACTCGTCCGCGGAATCACTCAACCGGAAAAGTGGGAGCGCCTCGAGCGAGCGATCGAGCACAACGGTGCGCGACAGCTGCCGCCGACGCTGGGCCATCACGCGAGTTCGATGACCTGGCCGTTGACGTTCGCGGCCGCCCCGGAGCAGAGAAACACGATCATGGCCGCCACCGATTCGCGTTCCACGTATGGGAACTTGTCACCCATGGTACCCACGTTTGCCGCCGTCCGAATCGCCGTTGGAGCAAGCGCATTTGCACGCACGCCGTTGACGCGCTCCTCCTGCGCCACGCACCGCATGAGTGCCACGACGCCCGCCTTGGCGGCGACGTAGGCCGACATCCCGGCAGCCTTGCCGCCCGGTAGGACTGCCGCAGCCGCCATGAATACGATGGCCCCGTGCGCTGGGCGGAGGAACGGAAGGAATGCGCGCGTGGCGCCATACGCCGAACCGAGATTGATACTGAGTTGCCGCTGGAGCATCGCAGGATCACTGTCGGCAACGGGCCCGCTCATCGCAAATCCCCCGGCGACGTTTGCGAGTGCGTGAATGCGCTCGCCGCTCGCCGTTGCGATGCGGCGCGCGACGCCGGCCATCGCGTCCGCGTCGGTGAGATCGCACGCATAGGCACGGACGTCGAATGCCTCGGAGCGGAGGGCGGCCGCGCGCTCCTCCGTGAGCGCGAGATCCCTGTCTATGATTGCGACGGAAGCGCCATGCCTGGCGAACTCCCGGGCGACCGCTTCGCCCACCTGCCCAGCATGACTAACTCCCGTTACCACCACAGTGCGAGCGTCAAAGCGTTCTTCGACGTGTGCCGGAGCGTCCTGACTCATCGCAGGTCCTCGCGCCCGAGTGCGGCACGAACCGCTTCGCGAATCGCGATGACCGCGTCTTCGCGGGCGGCTGGTGAATCATGCCGCACATTCAACTCGATCCCATCGGCGACACCGATGCGACGCCACGAAACGGGGGCATCGTCATCGTGCGCCACGGCATGCTCAGCGCCGGCCCCCAGCGCTGGGGCGAGGGAGTGCGCCACACGTTTCTCGAGGAGATCGCCCGTGACGCCTTCCATCTCCGCCCTGATCGTATCGAGCGTCAGCCCCTCGCGCTGTCGAATCTTGATCGCGAGGAGCTGCAGGAGGTGCCGGTAGTGGTAGGTGGCTGCCGTGCCCTTGCCCTCCGGGTGATCCAGGAGTCCACTGGCGACGTAAAAGCGAACCGCCCGCGCGCTGGGTGAGGCGCGAGCGGAGGCGTTGGTCGGACGTATGCCAGCCGCGTCTACCAGCGCTGTGGCGTGCGCCGCGAGGCCGCGGGCGTTCCACGGCGCGTGGCGCGAGTGCGCGCGCAGGAGAGCGACCGGCGAGTCGGACATTTACCAACAATAACGCTGGCGGTAGGAAACGACGAGGAACGCGCACGGCGACGCGGGCCCACCTACTTCTTCGGCTTCGCTCTCTTTGCGGACTTCTTGGCGGCCGTTGGCGGCTTCTTGGTTGTCGGTTTCTTCTTTTTCGCGACCCCTGTCAGCACCTTCTTGGCCTTCGTGCGGCTGGTGGCCGCTCCGGGCTTTGCAGACTTCACGGCCTTGATTGGTACGCTTCGCGCACCGGCGTTCTTTGCTGCCTTCTCCTTCCTGGGTGCGGCCTTGGCTGATGGTGCTCTTGCCTGCTTGAGCGCACCCTTCGCCGCGGGCTTGTCCGTGGAGCGCGCGCCCTTCGCGGCCGCGCCGACGACGGCACCGGCGACCGCTCCGAGCGCCGCCGCGGCCGGCGCGGTGATGTCACTGCCCCCCGCTGGCTTCTCAGCCGAGCGCCGCCCGCGGCGGCGCGGCGTATTCAGCCCGCCGCCAAAGAGATCGGCCTCTTCCTCCTCACTCTCGCCAGCGTCCACGAGTTCCGTGGGCTCCGCATCGTCCTCATCGTCCGACTCCTCAGCGCTGTCCCAGAGCGAGTCGCTGTGGTCCTTGTTGATCGCCCAGCCGCCATCCTCGTCCTCGTCCTCATCGTATGGGATTCCGCCGGTGAAGCCGCCGAGTTCCTCGCCCTCGTCGTCGCGGTCGGAGAAGGTTCTCTCGTTGTTCCCAGTATCCCCGCGAGCCACTTGTGCCTCCTGTGGAATTGAAACTGCCGTCGATCCAACCCGCTGAATACACCACCCGACGCAAACCGTCAAGACGGGGGACCTGAACCCTCAGGCGCCATCGTCGATGAACGGCAAATACTTGCGATCCGTTACGACTCGTTTCAGGGCGTCAAAGACCTGGGGGTCGAACATTGCTCCCGCCTCAGCAGCGAGGAGGTCAATCGTTTCCTGCGGTGCGAGCGGCTGCCGGTATGCGCGCGGGGACGTCAACGCGTCGAACGCATCGGCGGCGGCGAGGATGCGGCCCCCTATCGAAATCTGTTCCCTGGCCAGCTTGCGGGGGTATCCTTGCCCGTCCCATCGCTCACGATGATCCTGAATGGCGTCCATGACATTCCGCGGCAGAGAGAGGGGCGCGAGTATTTCGATGCCCACACGAACATGATCCTGTACGCGCGCATACTCTTCCTCGGTCAATGCTCCGGGCTTGTTCAGAAGTGCTTCCGGAACGCCGATCTTGCCCACATCGTGCAACTGGCCAGCCTGGCGAAGGGCTTCGACGTCGTCGTCACTGAGGAGCATGGATGCGGCGATCGCCGCGGCGCTCGCAGCCACACGCTGCGAGTGGCCACGCAGGAACAGATCTTTCGCTTCCTGGGCGTTCACCAGGGCGCGAACGACGCCTATGGAAATCTCCGCAAATGCCTCCTGTTCGCGACGAAGCTCCTCGGTACCGAGGGCAACCTCCTCGCGAATCAGACGTTCGACATTGCGTTGCTGGACCTCGAGACTGCGCTGGTGAAGCGCGCGCTCGACTGCGACGGTGAGATCGGCGAGTTCGATGGGCTTCATGAGGTAGTCCATCGCGCCGCTCGCGAGCGATTCAGTGGCGGTGGGAGCGTCGTTCACTGCGGTGAGCATCAACACGGCGAGGTTCGGACGCAACTCGAGGGCTCGGGGCACGACCTCCGTTCCGGTCATCCCTGGCATGCGCACGTCGCAGATCATCGCGTCAAAACGGTCCGCTTGCAGCATGTCAAGCGCGCTGGCACCGCTGCTGGCGTCGCTGACGTCGAACCCGCGTGAGCGCAGGAACTTGCTGATAGCGAGTCGAATGGCGTCTTCGTCGTCAACGACGAGGACACGCCGCCCCGCGGTCCCGGGTGCGCTGAACACGCGCGAGATTCGGGCGGCGGTCGGTGTGATGTCACTCATCGGAACCATACCAGCACACGAGGCGACTCAGTCCTCCACGAACTGAACGTCGATGGCGTGGGCGATCAGTCCGGCGGACACCCCTCGGGCGAGAAACTCGCGGATGGCCTGGCGGCCCCGATCCCCATAGTCCAGCGTCCAGTCATTGACGTACATCCCCACAAAGGTGTCTGTCTTGGACAAATTGAGACCTCTGGCGTACTGCATGGCGTGGTTGAGAGCCTCCATGCGATGGTCTAGTGCATGCTTGATACTGGCGCGAAGGTGGCGCGAAATCTTTTGTTGGATTGACCTCTCTATATCCTTTCTAACGACGTTGCCTCCAAGCGGAAGCGGCAGCCCAGTCTCCTCGAGCCACCACTGGCCAAGGTCAACGACCAAGTGCAGATCCCGGTCGCCAAAGGTGATCTGGCCCTCGTGAATCAAGAGGCCCAAATCCACCTCGCCACTTACGACAGCGTCCTCGATGCGATCGAATGGCATTGGGATGGCGATGAAGTCAGGTTCGAAGAGCCGAAGCGCGAGATATGCGCTGGTCATCGGGCCCGGTATCCCGATGCGCTTTCCGCGCATTTGCGCACGCCCACTGGCCCCGTCTGTTCTTCGCGCAACAAGTCGCGGACCATAGCCGTCGCCCATTGAGGCGCCGCTCGTGAGAAGGGTATACCGATCGGTGAGGGAGGCGTACGCATGAATCGATACGGCGGTCACGTCCAGCTCGCCGCGCAGCGCGCGCTGGTTCAGCGACTCGATGTCCTGGAGTTCATGCACGTATGTGAGCCCTTCCGTATCTACCAGGCCCTTGGCGAGCGCAAAGAACATGAATGCGTCGTCTGAATCCGGGCTGTGAGCAACGTGGATGGTCTGGGACATGGCGGATCCTGGGTTTCAGCGAGCGACTATCGTTTTAAGCCACGAGCCTGCTTGAGGGCGGCGTCGATATCGGGTTTGTGATCCGCGTATTCCTTCAACTGTTTCGCGCGTTCCGCAGCAGCGGCAGCGACGAGCCGCTTCTGGAACGCTACGCGCGCCGCCGGATCGTTTCGAAGGCTCGCTGATTTGATTCCCAGGACGAGTCCGAGTAGGTGCGTCGGATTCTGCCCGAGGATCGTATCCGTCTGCGCGCGCGCGATGGCCGTATCGCCGCTTACGACGGCGATCATCCCGATGTCGTACCGGTTGTGCACATCCGGAGCGCCAAGCATTTCATATGCCTGGATGGCCATCGGGGCGAAGACGCGCGCACTGTCCGGCTTTCCCTCCGCGCCGTAGCGCATCACACGATCGAAGAGCCTCGTGGCGCGCTCTTCAGGTGACATCTGGGAAATGTCAGGGGCAGGACCCATGCCGGCACTCCCAGCAACTCCCGCCAAAGGCGTCGTGCCTTGTGCGGAGGGCGGCCTGCCGCCTTCGGCGGCGGCTCCAGAAGAGCCAGTCCCAATACGTTGTCCGATCACGAACGCGACCAGTGCCAGAACTGCGACGCCGGGGACGAGCCACGCAACAGCTCGCGCGTCGATTGCGGGACTCGCCCGGGTGGCGACGCCTGGGGCCGCGCCTGCAGCGGTCCCTGTAGCCGCGCCACAATGGTGGCAGAAACGAGCACCGGAGGTGAGCGGCTTGCTACACTCCGCGCAACTGGCGCCGGAAAGTGCAGCGCCGCAGGCTGCGCAGTAGCGACCGCTGGCGGAAGCGCCACAACTCGGACAGGTCGCCGATTCGGCCATGGCCCAAAACTACATCGGCGCACAGGGGATGCGTCATCGCGCAGCGAGCGCCAGTTTTCGGAAGTGTCGTTTTTCAGGCCCTGCCGCTGACCCAGAGGTGTCGTTTGGCTGGCAAGACTCGATCACTGCTGGAAGACATGTCCGGCGCGACGAAGAAGGACATCCTGGCGCTCACGGAGTCGCACTCCGTGCGCTTTCTTCGCCTGTGCTTTACGGATATTCTCGGCGTGAACAAGAATGTGGAGATCCCATCGACGCAATTCGCGAAGGCGCTCGATGGCGACATCATGTTCGACGGCTCGTCCATCGAAGGTTTCGTGCGGATTGAGGAGTCTGACATGCTGCTCACGCCCGACTTCTCGACATTCAAGATCTTTCCAGGTGGCGACTCCCATAATCGGGTTGCGCGCCTCATCTGTGATATCACAACACCCGACGGCGTGTCGTTCGAGGGAGATCCGAGAGCCACGCTCAGGCGCCAAGTCGCGAGGGCTGCCGAGCACGACTATGCAATGAATGCGGGGATGGAGGCGGAGTTCTTTCTTTTTCGCCCTGCGGCGGATGGAAGACCAGCGACAACCACACACGACGTGGGCGGCTACTTCGATCTGGCGCCGATGGATCTCGGCGAGGATGCCCGCCGCGCCATCGTGGACGTGCTCGAGCAAATGGGTTTCGAAGTGGAGGCCGCGCACCACGAGGTGGCGCACGGACAGCACGAAATCGATTTCCGCTACGCGGACGCACTCACGACCGCCGACAATATTGTCACCTTTCGCTTTGTGGTAAAGCAGGTGGCACAACGGTTCGGACTGATCGCGTCCTTCATGCCCAAGCCGATCTACGGGCAGGCCGGCAGTGGCATGCACACGCATCAGTCGCTCTTTCGCCGCGGGAAGAATGCGTTCTTCGATCCAGAAGGCGAGTTCGAGATGTCCACCATTGCGCACCATTATATTGGCGGACTGTTGACACACGCGCGGGGCATGTGCGCCATCACGAATCCCCTTGTGAACTCCTACAAGCGGCTGGTGCCAGGCTACGAGGCACCCGTCAACGTGGCATGGTCCATGCACAACCGGTCCCCGCTGATTCGCGTGCCGGCACGGCGTGGCGCTGGAACGCGGGTAGAACTGCGAGTACCGGATCCGTCGGCCAATCCGTATCTGGCTCTCGCCGTGATGCTGGCGGCGGGGCTCGATGGCATAGAAACGGCGGCGAGTTCACGCGAACCCGTGGAGACGAACATCTGGGAGATGTCACATCGTGAAAAACGTCGACTGCGCATTGATGACCTGCCGCACGACCTCAATGAAGCGTGCGACGAGCTCGAGAAGGACGCGGTGATGACGGGTGCGCTGGGGCCCCATATAACGTCGCACTTTCTGGCAGCCAAGCGAGAAGAATGGCGCGACTACATCACTCGCGTGAGTGCGTGGGAGCTGGATAACTACTTGGCGAAATACTAGCTCGTGACGAGCCACAGGTCGCGTGGGTCCGGCGAGTTGTCCGGCGGCCGCGCGCGTCAGCGACATCGCGCGGTCCTGGCGGCCGGCGCTGCAATGGTAGCCACCCTGTTTGCATCGGCGGCATCGACGGGTGCGCAGACGCCGGCACCGTGCATCGTGGACACGCTGACAACGGGGTTTCCGCCCCAATGGCTCGGCACCCGTGTCGGCCAGATCACGATTCACGCGCGCAACGTCGTTGAGGGTGGTGGCACGGCGCGCGCCCTGGTCCGGGCGCTCCATTGGCCCACGCAACTGCGTATCACGAGCAACGAGCTCAGCTTCGCGCCCGGCGGTTTCGTGGACTCGCTTGAGGTGCTGGAATCCGTTCGCCGTCTCCGGCGTACGCAGCTTTTCACCGAAGTCCTTCTCGAAGGCCGGAGGTGTGGAGAGACCACCGATTTCGATGTCTGGACACGCGACGCCTGGAGTCTACGAGTCGATGGCCGTGCCAACGGTGGCGATTCACGCCTGTCGCTGTCCGAGGTGAACCTGTTTGGATCCGCCCGCGGCCTGACCCTGCAGGTCGAGGACGTGAATGCGCGCCGGTCGTTCAACCTGGGGCTCGTAGATCCGTACCTGTTCAACTCGCGTTTCCGCGCTTCGGCACTGCTCCGTTCGTATACGGACGGCCGGAGCTGGAACTGGAACTTGCGCACGCGCGAACGCTCACCACGAGATCCGTGGCGCATCGTCGTGCTCGGTCAGCAGGCGCGTCGCTTCGTCATGGACTCGGCGGCGCGGAGGGTGACCGATGTGACCAGGCGCTCCGAGGTGCTGACGGTGGCGAAACTCGTGCGCCTGGAGCCCGGGGCCGCCTGGGCCTTCATCGGTGGCGTGGAGCATGAGCGGAGCGACATTGCCGTGCTGCGCATCAGGGCAACACTCGGGAAGTCGGAGGTGCGTCGCCAGTTCATCGCTCCGCTCATCGGGTTCAACCGCCGGTCCATGCGGTTCGGTTCCATCGACTGGCTGGTGCCAGGTCAACCACGCGCGGAACTTCCCCTTGGCCTGGAGGGCGAGGTAGTGGTCGGTTCCGGAGTGGAAGCCAACTCGCGCACGGACATCACGCACCTCGATGCGTGGTTCGGGACGACGACCATGCTCACCAGCAGCACGGTGTTGACCGGTGACCTCTGGGCATCAGGGTACTGGAACCGCGACTCCGTCTCCAATGGAAACCTGCGTCTCGCCGGGGCGCTCTATGACCGCGCATGGAGGGGGATCTGGCTGCTTCGCGGTTCCTTCGAACGGCTGTACAATCCGGATCCAGACGTGTTCGCCCTCACGACGGTCGATCCATTTCTGCGCACACTCGCACCCAACTCACGGCTGGCTGAAATTGCGTCGAGCGTGACGCTCGAACGATCGTTCCACATGTACTCATCAGAGGGGCGCTGGGCTCTCGACGGTGCCTTGTTCGGCACCTATTTCGACCGGCATCGACTCATCAACAGCAAGGCGCAGACGTCGACCAACCTGCACGCAACGATTCTCGGATTCGGCCTCAGGCGCATCCTGAACCAGCCGACGCAGGCGCCGGTGCGGTTCGACATCGCGCGAGCATTGTACAACTCGAAGACGACGCCCGATCGGTGGTTCGTCGTCCTGTCGACCGCAGCATGGCTCAGCAACGATCGCACGCGGGCTGGCGCACGCGAAAACGCCCGCTAGTCCAGCGGCGGGACCTCCCTTCGGGGTGCGAAGCGTCCCCGGCTGCCGGGAGCTGTGATTACACCGGGAACAGCATCTCCCGGTAACGCGGCAGCGGCCAGTGGGAATCGCCGACGCGCAGTTCGAGCACGTCGCTCGCGCCGCGGATGGCGTCCATCGCGTCGGCGCCCGCTGACGTGAGGAACTGCGCCTGCTTGCCGGGATCGTGATGCAGGCCTTCGGCCTTCACACTTGCCGCGCGCAGCGCCGCGGTTGCCAGCTGCAGCCTGGTGACCAACTTCCCCACTTCATTCGCCGCGGCGAGTTGCGGCACCGCCTTGATTCCCGCGCTTCGGGCCTTGGCCGCAGAGTCCGCGAGGCTCCCCACATACGCATAGCAGGCCGGAAGAACCATCGTGTCGACCATCTCGGCCAGCGTATGCATTTCGATGAGCATGTCCTTGATATACCGCTCCAGACGGACGTGGTAGCGCGATTCCGTCTCCTCCGCGGTGAGGATGCCGAGGTTCGCAAACAGCTCGCGCGAAGATTTGGCGACGATCTGCGCGAGTGATTCCGGCGTGCGGCGCATGTTCGGCAGGCCACGCTTCTTGGCTTCTACCACCCATTCGTCCGAGTAGTTATTCCCCTCGAATCGCACGGGCGTGGTCTCCTTGAAGGCACTGCGCACCACCTTCAACGCCGCGTCGTCCATTGCCGGCGTGCTCTTGAGCTCCTTCCGGAGCGCTGCAGTGAGTTCGCCGATGGCCTCCGCGATCGTTGCGTTGAGCAGCATCACTGGAAATGCAATGGACTGACTCGAGCCGACGGCGCGGAACTCGAACTTGGCACCCGTGAATGCGAACGGGGACGTGCGATTGCGGTCCGTGTTGTCCTTGGCAACCTCAGGAAGCTTGGCAACTCCCAGCTGGATCATCGCCTGGGCGGCGCCCTGTTTGCCCGTCTTGCCCGCGGCAATGTCGTCGATCACCCGGGTGAGCATGTCGCCCATGAATACCGAGATGATGGCAGGTGGCGCCTCATTCGCGCCCAGACGATGCTCGTTGCCGGAAGTCGCGATGCCCGCGCGAATGAGGCCCGCGTGTTTGTGCACCGCCTTCAGCACCGCGGCAAGGAACAGCAGAAAGCGGATGTTCTGGTGCGGCGTCTTTCCCGGCTTGAGCAGGTTCACTCCGTCCAGGTCGTTATCAGCGGCGATGGCCATGGACCAGTTGCAGTGCTTGCCGGACCCATTGATACCCGCGAAAGGTTTTTCGGCGAGGAGCGCCTGGAGACCATGACGCAGGGCAACCTTCCGGAGAATCGACATCACGAGCTGGTTATGATCCACGGCGATGTCGGTCTCCTCGAAGACCGGGGCCATCTCGAATTGGCAGGGCGCAACTTCGTTGTGGCGCGTCATGATCGGGACGCCAAGCTTGTAAAGCTCGAATTCCACTTCAGCAATGCAGGCGAGGACGCGCTCGGGAATGCCTCCGAAGTAATGGTCTTCAAGTTGCTGGCCGCGCGGAGGCGGAGCACCGAGCAGGGTCCTTCCGCTCATTACGAGGTCGGGTCGAAGCGCGAAATGCGTCCTGTCGATGAGGAAATACTCCTGTTCGGGCCCAAGCGTGGTGAACACGCGGAGCGCCCCCTTGTCCCCGATCAGCTCGAGCAGCTCCATGGCCTTGAGCGACAGGACGTCACTGGACCGGAGCAGCGGCGTGAGTTCGTCGAGCGCCTCGCCGTGATAACCGATGAAGGCCGACGGGATGCAAAGTGTCCTTGCTCCCGGTGATTCCATGATGAAAACCGGCGATGCCGGGTTCCACGCCGTATACCCCCGGGCTTCCCATGTGGCGCGCAAGCCGCCGGAGGGAAAGCTCGATGCATCCGGCTCGCTCTGAATGAGCTGATCGCCCGTAAACTGCTCGATGGCGACCTTGTGCTCGTCGAAGTTGAGGAAAGCGTCGTGCTTCTCGGCCGTGAGTCCTGTCTGCGGCTGGAACCAGTGGCAGAAGTGCGTGACGCCGCGTGCGACCGCCCATTCCTTGATCGCCTTCGCGATAGCAGGTGCAATCTCGAGATCCAGTTTCTTCCCCAGGCGAATCGACGCGACGAGTTTTGAGTAGACCTCCTTCGGAAGCTTGTCGCGCATCTGCCGCGCGCCGAACGTATTCATGCCGAAATAGCGCGAGGTTGGTACCGGATCGCCGTCCGTGGCCGGGTAGGTCGGCGCGGCGACGAAACGAGTACTGATGGCGCTAATGGCAGAGGCGCGAGGCGAGAGAGACGAAGACATGGCTGTATTGCGAGAGGGAAGGGATGGAGAGGTGGCTGTCATGGCGCGCTCAATATCCTGCATAATCAGCAAATCTACACTGTCAGAACGACCAAATCAACAAAAATGGTGCATTCTGTGCGCAAATCGCTCATCAAAATGCAAAAACCGATGGACGGCGGTGCGCGCCGCTTTATCGGCTTAACCATAAAAACCTGCCTGATCAGCCCGGCGGCCGACCTCCCCCACCACCAACGGGCCCAAAAACCGCCTGCGGGCTTCTGATGCGCTCGGGCAGCCTGGCCCATTGTGATGGGCTAAGAATCTGCTGCGCCTGCTTGATCGATCTGGCTCCCAGTTCCTGCGCGTCTACGAGAATGGGTCTCAGCTGAATCTGCACCGCCGCAGGGTCGGCGTTGTTCCCGAGGGACTGCACCTTTCGCTGCAGTCGCATTCCCAGCGTGTCGATCTGCTTGACGAGCGAGTCGGCCATGGTCGTGAGCAGCGACTTCTGGGCGTCGGAGAGTTCGAGCTTCAGCGTGTCCGCCTGGGTAAGAATCTGGCGGAAGATGTTCGGTGCATAGCGGCGCGCCATTCCTGCCAACGGGTTTGCTGAGTCGGCGGGATTCCCCCCGCGCCCACCGCGGCCGCCACGAGCCATGGCCTGCGCGGCGAGCAGCGCATCACGCTGACGATCCGGGCCTATGGTGTAACGAGCCGTCACCGCGATCAGGAACGGGTTGGTCTGCACGACCGTTCCCTTGCGGCCGTCGCCGAAGCGCTCGTTCACCTGATACAGAAAGCGACTATTGACCGGATCAAAACCGCGTACGAAGAGCAGTTGATTGTCGACGCGGTTTGGCTGGCCCCAGCCCTGGAGGTTGTCCTGGCCGTGGATCAGGCGGTCGAGGCCGGCCGCCGGATTGTTGAGTGCAAACGAAAGCATCAGGTTGCGCTTGAGACCGAAGCGGTCCGGCCGGTAGTTCACCTGAAGATTGAGCTGTGGCGTCCAGGCCTGGGTGCAACTGTTGCGGCCGGCAATCTGGCCGAGCTGCCTGGTGATGCAACCGCGAACGCGGGCCGGCGTCGAGGCCAGCAGCCTCGACATGCCGTTTGCGATGCCCGTATCGCTCGTCGCGGACGGATTGAAAATGAACGCCCGGTCGTTGCGCGCGCCGTCGCCGTTGATGTCTCCCGCGACGAGCGGTGTGTACGGTGCGCCAGACCGGTATGAACCAACCGCCGCGATCTCGAGCGATGGATGGACGGGCCAGCTGGCTTGAACCTGGAAAGTGTGCCGCCGCTCCAGGTTGCTTGTGGCCCATGGCGTGATATTCGGATTGCCGTCGGTGGTGGGCTGCGAGAATCCTTGCGCCGCCGACCCGCCGGAGAACGAGCTCTGGTCCCGCGCGCGCTGGTACGTGTACGACAGCGACAGGTTGATGCCTTGCGGCGTAAATCCAGCAATTGTCGCGGTAACCTGCCGCGTGTCGGACCTGAGGTCCGACGTGACGCTATAGACGCTGCCGTACGCGGGCTGCACGCGCGAGTCGAGGGATTGTATCGCACCTGTCCGGGGTACTATCGCCTGTGGACTGACGAACACCGGACGGTTGTTCTCGGCCGCGATAGTGAAGCGCGGCAGCGCTTGCAGGTTCAGGTCCCTGACGCTGTAAAGGTTTGTCCCCAGCGCGTACGACGCGTCAACGCTGAGCGTATAGCGGCCGAGGATCCGGTGTTGCACGCCGAGCGACGCGCGCCAGGAGCGCGGTGTGGTGAAATCGGGCGTAAAGGTGGTCACGTTGGGACGTTGCGCGGCGAATACGGTGCGAGCGGCGTTGCCGCCGTCCGCACACACTGTGGGGATGGCGCCGGGGTTGAGCTGCATCGCTCGCCAATCGGGAATCGGTGTCGCCGGCCCGATACACACGAGCTGCGATTCGGCGCCGCTCAGCCCTGTCGCATCCATCGCGCTCGTGAAAAGGGCCGTCGGCGCGCGGCCGCGGAACTCGCCGATGCCGCCGCGAATGATGGTCGTGGCCAGACCCTGGAACATTCCGCCCGCTCCGCCTCCGCCGAATCCGCCGGCGCCTCGACCGCCCCCACCAAGGCCGCCGCGGCCACCCCCGGCGTCTCCTCCGCCGCGAACTCCGCGGGCGGCGGTGTCGGCAGGTGCGCGGGGCACTGGCAGCCCAAGGGTCCAAGTGAACCCGGCGCGCGGGCTGGCATGAATCTCCGATGGGAAGAAATCCGTGTGGCGCCCGAATAGCGCCTCGATCGCTGGATTGTAGCTGGGTCTTCCTTCGAAGCGCGTGCCCTCGATTCGCACGCCATACACCATCTGGAATGCGCGCGAGGCCCGCCACGAATCACCGAGGTATGCCGCAGCATTTTCCGTGTCGCCCGTCTTGCGGCGTGGGGCGAGGGTGCGCGTGAACTGCGCCGGCACGTTCGCCTCGAAGTCGGAGAGCGAGTTGAATGTCCACGAGCCGAACTGGTTGGCCGTCTGCTGCTGGTCAAATGTCGTCACGTTGACCAGCACGCCGAACTTCACCCGATGGTTGCTGCCGCCGCGAAACAATGAGACTTCGTTCGTGAGCTCGAGTTGCCTGGTGTGATTCTCCGTGGGGAGGCCGCCATTGCCGCCGAAAGTCAGGGTACTGATGCCGGTGGTGCCGTCGGCGAGAAGCGAGGAGACACGCACACGCCCTTCGGGAAGCACGAGAAACGGATTTGCGTCGTTGTTGCTCTGCGACACATTCAGCCGCATCTCATTGATGATACCGTTATCGAACTGCGAGCTGAGCGACGCGAGCGCGCCACCACCCAGCGATCGCGTATCGCCACCATGTGTGGGCACGGCCAGCGCGCTCATGCGCGTGCCATTGGTCGTTTGCCAGTTCCAGTCTCCGCGCACCGTCAACGTGTGCCGGTCGCCGATGGCGAAATCCATCCGGCCAAGTGATGTCCAGGTATTGGTGTTCCTGTCCGTCGGCAGAAATACCGTGGACGACGGTACTCCATAACTGCTGAGCAGGCTCAGGAAGCGAGCCGCGGAGTCCGGTGCCACGTTGTTGCGCGCAAGGATCGCGTCGTTTGCGTTGAGCAGCGACTGCAGGCCATCGATACGACCGCGCCATTGGCCCGATCCAAACCAGAACATCTTGTCGGGCGCGAGCGGCCCGCCGACGCCGAAACTGAGCTGATTCGATGTGTACTGCGAGAACGACGTGGACGATGTATCGGCGAACTCGAGCGCCGGGTCGTTCCGCACCGCGCCGACCGATCCCTGGATGACGTTGGTGCCGCTCCGCGTGGTGCTCGCGAGCTGCCCTCCCGTGAACTGTCCTCGTGCCACGTCGTAGGTACTGGTGATAACGCGCGTGCTGCGCACCGCCTCGGCAGGAACGCTGCCGGCTCCAAATGACATGCCATCGAGCGTAATCTGGTTCTGATCGGGCCGCTGCCCCGCGACGGAGAACGACGAGGCGGTTGAGTCAGTCCCGCTGAGGGAAAGAACGCCTGGCGCAAGCCCGGCAATCGCCGCGATGTCCGTGGGATCCACAGGAAGCCGCAGGAGTTGGTCACCGCTCAGCACCTTTTCGGTGCTTCCGGGCGTCGAACGTTCGACGCCCGTCTGCGGGTTATTCGCGCCCCGCACGGTCACAGACGTGAGCGTTTGCGTGCTCCTGGAGAGTTGAACGTCATGCACCAGGCGGTCTTCGTCGGCCTGGCGCATGAGCGAGGCGACATGGGGGGCGAACCCGATGGCCTTCACCGTCACGCGATATTGACCGCCTCCGTCAGGGAATAGCAGCGTGTATTGCCCCTTGTCGTTCGTCGTGCGGCCGCGAGTGACCTGGGTTTCGACTGACATTACGTCCACGCGCGCACCGGCGATGGGCTCTCCGGCGGGGCCGGTGACCTTCCCCGTGATTATCTCAGTGGTGCTTCCGACCTGCGCACGAGTCCGGGCCGGCGCAGTAAACACGGCTACCCCGAGCGCAGCAGCGACGATGATCCTTTTCATGTTCCCTAAGACGTCCATCCGGCTCCTCGCGTTCACGCGAGGATGGGCAGGCTACCACCAGCCCAGAATCTTCCACCAGGCCAGGCCGGCGACCGTCCAGATGGATATCGTGGCGGCGGAGACGATCAGTCCGAGACGCCACCAGTCTCGCTGCGTGACGTAGTTGGCACCGAAATAAATGGGTGACGTCGTCGTGCCGTAGTGCGTGAGCGACGCGCTCAGGTTCGAGAAGTATGCGAGCAAGAGGACCGCCAGCAACGGAGGTGCTCCAGCGCCCACGAGCACCACGAGAAATGGGACGAACATCGCGGTAACGTGCGCGGTGATGCTGGCAAAGCCGTAATGCGCGTAAAAGTAGATGAACAGCAGTGCGCCAAGAGCCACTCCCCATGGCCAACCGGCCGTTACCGTCGCCGAGGCCTGCGCAAACCGGGTCGTGAGGCCGCTCTGGCTGATGGCCTCAGCCATGCCAAGGAATCCGCCGTACCAGATGAATACATCCCACGCGGGCCGCTCCCCGATAATCTCGTCCCACGAAAGCACGCCGCTCACGAAGAGCGCACTGATGCCGAACAGCGCTACAACCGTGTAACCGATGTGATGAAGCGCGGTGGTCATCCACAGTCCCGCGACGAGCGCGAACACCGCGAGCATGATCTTCTCTTGGCCGCGTATCGGACCGATGCGTGCGAGCTCTTCGCGAGCTCCTTGCGCGGCGTCCGGCGTATGCACAATGTCGGGCGGGTACAGGCGAAAGAGGAGCAACGGCACCAAGGCGAGTGAAAGCAGGGCCGGAACGCAGGAACCGAGCAGCCAGCGGCTGTAGGTGAGTTCCACGGCTGCTGTATCAAAGGCGAACTTCGCGGCCAGGACATTCGACGCCTGGCCCGTCAGGAATGTCGCGCACGCGATGACGTCACACTGATAGACCGCGACGAGCAGATACGCGCCGAGACGCCTGGCCGTAGGACCTGGTTGCGAGTCGTATGCCGCCGCGAGACTGCGCACGATGGGGAAGACCACTCCCCCGGCTCGCGCGCTGTTGGATGGTAAGAAGCCAGCGAGGAGTGCGTCGGTGCCGACGAGTGCGTATGCGAGGCCCAGCGAGCTTCTGCCAAGGGCGCGAATGAACAGAAATGCAATCCGGCGGCCGAGGCCGGTCTTGAGCACGCCGCGCGCCATGAAAAAGGCGCAGAGCACGAGCCACACCAAAGGGTCGGCGTAGCCGCTGAGTGCCCTGGCCGGGGGAAGCGTGCCGGTGAGCGCGATTGTGGTGACGCCGAGGAAGACGACCGCCCCCGCGGGCACTGGCCGAACGATGGAACCAACGATCGTCGCAGCGAAGATGGAGAAGAGGCGCCACGACTCCGGTGTGATGCCCGACGGAACGGGCAGAGCGAGCACGACGAGAGCGGCCGCCACTACCACAATCCATCGCGCGAGCACGCTCATGCGCGCCGAATATACGGGTGAAATGGCAATGCGGAATCCGCCCTCGCAAGTGAGGAAGCCTGGGAGTCGCGGTGCTTCGCCTTGAGCGCGATGCCGCGCCGGGCTAGCTTGCTCTCTCGGGGGCGCACGGCGCCGTAGCCAAGTGGTAAGGCAGGAGACTGCAAATCTCCCATACGTCGGTTCGACTCCGACCGGCGCCTCTCAGCAGTCCGCAATGCGGAAGGCCAAATCAGCAACCGAAAAGCGGACACTCCACCAAGCGTCAGTGCGAAATGACTTGATTCAACTATTGCGTTGTTGGCGCATATGGTTGTAAAGTGTTGTCGTCGGCCTGGAGACGCGTCCGGGCGCACCGGGACGACAGTCGGACGAACGCCGTGCATCGCATGCGATGTGCGGCGTTCGTGTCTCCATTAATCACGCAGAGCCGGTTTTCCCTCCCGGGTCCATTCGGCAAAGCCGCCACGGAGGTTGCTGACATCGCCCAGGCCGCTGGCGAGAAGGATGCTCGCCGCGATCGCTGAACGGGTGCCGCTTTGGCAATAAACGACGACCGGACGGGAACGCGGAACCTCGTCGAGACGCCTCGAGAGCTGTCCGAGCGGAAGGTGCACTGCGGCGGCAAGATGTTCCTGCCCCCACTCCATGTCGTTCCGCACGTCAATGACGGTCACCTCGGACCGTGTCATGCGCGCCGCGAGTTCGGATACGCTCAGCCGTGCCACTCGCTGAAGCTGACGACCGTTCCGCTCCCATGACGCGAGCGCGTCACTCGCGAACCAGCCGGCGACGCGGTCCAGCCCTATGAGTGTCATCTCATGCAGCGCGCGGTCCGCGGCGCCAGCGTCGTCGGCGACGAGGAAAATCTCACGGTCGTAGGGCACGACCCAGCCGGCCCAGCTGGCGAGCGGCGTGCCAACGGGGAGGTTGAGTGATCCCGGAATGTGGGATTCAGCGAATGCATCGGCCGGGCGCACGTCGAGCACGACGTCACTCGCGTTTGCGAGCCGAATGATGTTCGCGGGGTCCTGTCGCTTCGGTATCGGGAGTTCACGCAGCAGCGGCGGACCCTCCCGATTCATGCGCTTCATCACGGCGAAGTACGGCGGCGTGTCGGGCTGGCCATCCAGCACCTGCCGCACGAAAAGCGCTTCATCGCGCGCGGCCACGCCCCAGTTGGCAATCCGCTCGTAGCCGACCGTCGATTGCGCCATGGCGCCAAGCGCCTTGCCACAGGCGGAGCCCGCACCGTGGCCAGGCCAGACCTGCACGAAATCCGGTAGTGCGCGAAAGCGTGCAAGCGACCCGAACAATGTGCGCGCTGCCGTCTCCATGGTGCCGGTGATCTTCACCGCCGTTTCGAGCAGATCGGGCCGCCCGACGTCACCCACAAAGACAAAATCGCCGGAAATCAGCCCAAGCGGCCGGTCGGACGCAGCGAGGTCTGTCACGAGATACGACAGGTGCTCGGGAGAGTGCCCTGGAGTGTGCAGCACGGCGAGGCGCACGTTGCCGATGGGCACGATATCGCCATCGTGAAGGAGCACGGCGCCATCGCGCTGGGCAAATTCGTATTGCCACTCGGGCCCGCCCTCGGCGGAAAGGAGCAACGTAGCGCCGCTCAGCGACGCGAGTTCGCGGCTACCAGAGACAAAATCGGCATGAATGTGCGTTTCGGCCACACGCGTGATCCGCAGGCCCGCGGCCGCGGCGCCCTCCGTGTACTGCGAGACGGCGCGATTGGCATCCACCACGATTGCCTCGCCGGAGCGTTCGCACCCGATGAGATAGCTCGCCTGTGCCAGCCCCTCCTCGTAGAATCGCCTGAAGAACAATCGTGAGCCTCCGTTTCAGAGAAGCGCGTGGTCTTTCCACACCACCCACGCCGCGATGGACAGAAGGAGCAAAGCGAACGCTCGCTTGAGCGTGCGCTGCTCCACGTGTCGCGAGAGCCGGGTGCCGACGACGATTCCCGCCATCGCCACAGCGCTGAAAGTTATTACGAAACGAAGCGGTATCTGTGCCATCCGGTGCTGGCCGGCGAACCCGGCGACCGAGTTCATCGTGATGATGAGGAGCGACGTCCCGACCGCCCGGCGCATGGGAACCTGGGCGAGCGCTACCAGCGCCGGGACGATGAGAAAGCCCCCGCCGATGCCGACCAGTCCGGTGAGGGCTCCGGTCCCGAGACCGACCAAAGGAAGGGTCACGCGAGCGACGAGCGGGGAGAGGCGGGCACGAACCGGAGAGGACTGGCTGAAGGAACTGCGGAGCATCAGAGTCGCGCCCACCATCATTACCGAACCAAGCAGCAGGAGCTGTGCGCGACCGCTGATGCGCGGGGAAAGCCGTGCCGCGGTGAAAGCGCCAACCATCGCGAACATGCCGAAGATGAGAGCGCTCGCCACATGCAAGTTGCCCGCCCGCCAATGCCCGAACGCACCGACCAGGCTGGTGGCGCCGACAACCGGGAGGCTCATCGCAATCGCAAGCTTGGGATCGTAGTGCAGCACGTAGACAAACACCGGTACGGTCAGGATGGAGCCGCCGCCGCCGAGCATCCCGAGCGTCAGCCCGATAGCCAGCGCGCACAGATAGGCGAGCAACAGCACGTCAGCCGCGGCTCGTCTGGCCGAGTGGCGAATACCACCGGACGGGCGCCCTGCGCTCGACGATCGACTCCGCGGCAGCCGCCACGCGAAAAAGCAGACGCTCGCCCCAGGGCCGTCCGATGGCTTGCAGGCCGATCGGCAATCCGGCGGCATCGTAGCCCGCGGGGAAGCTGATTGCAGGGTGCCCGGTAAAGTTCGAGGCAAACGCGAAGCGCATCACTTCGGTAGTCATCGAAAGATCCGACTCCCCAAATGGCTGAGCCGCCGGATTGATGCGCGGTGCGACCTGCCCTGTGGCGGGCGTGAGAATGGCGTCCACTCCGGCGAATGCGCGGGTGAACGCCGTGATGGCGCGCGTCCGGATGCGCTGGGCGTTCACGTACTCCGCGGCGGAGAAGGTGCCGGCAATGACGAGATTCACGCGCGCGTCGAGGGAGAGTTCGCTGCGATGCGCCCCGTAGTACCGCGTCATGGCAGCAGCCAGCTCCCCCGTGATCGTCACGATATGAGCTACGCGCATCGCGTCGAGCTCCGGGATTTCTACCTCGTGCAGGGTGGCACCACGCTCCACGAGCGCGCGCGCAAGGCGTTCGCAACGGTCAACCACGTCGGCCGTCGCGTGACGAAACCAGTTCCAGTAGACGCCAAAGCGGACTCCCTCCAGCGATCCGGGAACTCCGTCGTCGATTTCAACGGGCGGATGCCCGAGCGTCTGCGGGTCCCGCGGATCAGGCCCCGCCACGAGCGCGTAGGTTCGCGCGCAATCACGCACCGAGCCGGCCATGGGCCCGACGTGGCCGACACTCCAGCAGAGCGGGGCGGCGCCAAACTCGCTGACGCGCCCGAACGTCGCCTTGATGCCAACCAGCCCGCAAAACGCGGCTGGGATCCGTATCGAGCCGCCGCCGTCAGCCCCGATCGCCACGGGCACGAGACCCGCGGCGACCGTCGTCGCCGGTCCGCTCGATGAACCGCCGGTGTGGTAGGCGTCATTGTATGGATTGCGTGTTGTGCCGTGGTGGGGGTTGAGCCCGGTGATGTTGATGCCGATCTCGTGCATGTTCGCCTTTCCCACGAGCAACGCACCGGCGGCCCGGAGGCGCGCAACCACGGTCGCGTCTTCGAGAGCCGCGGCATGGCCCAGGAACTTCGTGCCGACCGTCGTCGGATATCCGGCTTGATCGAGCTCGTCCTTTACAGACACGGGGACGCCATCGAACGGTCCGAGTGTACGTCCGGTGCGCCACCGCTCTGTGGATGCACGCGCCTGCTTGCGCACGTCGTCACTGCTCACGGCGATGAACGCCTTGAGCGGCGCCTTGCCCGCGTCCCGGTCGCTGCGCTCCATCTGCGTCAGGAACTGCTCAGCGACTTGCTCCGGCGTCACGCGGCCGCTGCGATACGCGTCCGCGTAGTCGTCCATGCCCGGAAAGTGGAATCCGGGCGCCTCGCCCGGTGGCGCCGCGCGGACCAGCGGCGGGACCGGCGCATCATCTGCGGCAAGCAGCGGAACGAAGGTGGGGGGCTCCGCGGGAGAATCGACTCGTATTCTCGCGAGACCGGCATCGCGTTTCAGCTTCTCGACCAGCAGGTGACCGGTGACCGGATTCTCGAGTAGTCTCGCCAGGGTGCGAAGCCCGCCAGTACCGAGCCTGGGCAGCTTCAGCGAGACGAGGTCGTAACTCATTTTGGGTCAGCCGAGAACTTCGCCACGCGGCCACGAGGGCCGACAACCCATCCCGTGCCCGGAGTGGCAAAGCCGACGCCCCACGACGTCAACGTGTCCCCCTGCACCCAGGTGGCGCCGAAGTCGTGTGTGACGGCGGTGCCGTGGGCGCCCGTTGCAACGAAAACCGGCTTTGCGGACAGCGGCACGAGCGCCAAGCCCTGCGTCGTACCGTCTGGCCGCCGGACACCGGCGGGCCTCCATGTGACACCGCCGTCAGTCGTGCGGATTGCAAAGTCGGTCACGCCTCGTTCGACGCGGTAATCCCCGCCCACAGCAAGACCGTTGCGTTCGTCGGAGAAGGCAATGCCGAAGAGTCCGGCGCTGGCGCCGCCAGGCATGCCGGTAGACGCCACGCTCCACGTGCGGCCACGGTCTGTGGTCCGGAAGACCCGCGCCTCGGCGCCCCCGCCTGTCGCGATCCACGCGTTCGACGTGCCCTGCACCGTGAGCTGCGTGTTGCTCGCCGCAAATGCGGCTTCGCCAGCCAGCACTGGGGGAATGCCCACTGGCGCAACCTTCGCCCAATGCGCGCCGCCGTCATCGGTCGTCACGATCACCAGGCGCCCGTCAATCGGGTCGCTGAACGTGAAGCCGTGCCGCGCATCCCAGAATGCGACCCCATCGAGAAAGATGCCCCTGGTCGTGTCGCTCCACGTGAGCATCCAGTTTTTGCCGCCGTCCGTGGTTCTATAGATCCGCGCAGCCCCCTGTTCGGCGGGTCCGGCACTGGTGATGACGGCGGTGTTCGCGTCGAAGGCCTTGATGCCCCGGAAGTCGAGCCGTCCAGCGCCCGCCACGGAATCGGCACTCCAGGTTGTGCCACCATCCACCGTGCGGAGCACGTGTCCGCGGCTGCATCCCGCCCATGCGATCATGTCATTCACGGCGCTCACGCTGCGACAGCTCGCAGTCGACGTCACACTCTGCGGAGTCCATCGGCTATCAGCCTTGGCGAACAACAGGCGATCGACGATTCGATCCGCGATCAGTTGTGCGGGGGCGTCGCTGGAGCCGGTGAGAATGATGACTGCGACTCGATGACCGGGGATGCGCACGAATGCGTGACGTTTGCCATCAGCAGCGCCAAAGG
>DASZZO010000040.1:0-3700 GCA_035544915.1 Gemmatimonadaceae bacterium
ACTTCGTCGAGGCGCACCAGCCTCCCAAACTCGTTCGGCTTGTGCGCTTTGCCTTTGCGGATCACCTGGGTGTGCGGTTCGAACAGGCTCAGGATTTTGCCCGGCACATGCCGGTCGCCACCCCACACGCGCGCGTTCGTCTGTGCGATCACCTGCTCCACCAACGGCACGTAATGCCGCAACTCGCCGGCGTACGCGTCGACGCGCAATCCGTCGCCGACGACCTTCGCGCGCCGCGCGGCCAGGCGCCGCAACACGTCCGTGGTCTGCCGCACGACGCGCCGGGTTAGCGCCACCAGCTTCGCGTACCCGTCGCGCAACCGTTGCCGGCCCGCCGTCGTGAGCGACTTGGCGGCGCGGTTGATCTCCAACAGCCGATGCTTCACGGCGCGCCCGTGATCCACGACATCCACGGCCCCCGACCGACACTCCGCGGCGATCCGGACCAGGCCGCGGGTGAGCACGCGGATGCCGTCCCCCAACAGCGTACTATCAGTCGGGTAGTGGACATGGCTTTCGACCACGGTCGTATCGACGCGCACCTTCCGCCCGCGCGCCACGCCGCGCTCGCGCGCGACGCCCACAACCCGCGCATGAATCTGCTCGGTGACTGCTGGACTCAGCACCGCAAACACGCGACTGAACGTACTGAAATCGGGCGTCACCTCCGCGTCGAAGCGGGTGAACCGCCGGTACATCAGATTGCTGCGCAGTTCGCGTTCCAGCTCCCGAAAGCTCCAGCTGATCAACGACAATGAGATTTGCCGGTCGACGACAATTAGATTTGCCGGTCCGCTAACCGCCCAATCGGGCGCATGAAGGCTGTCCGTCACGGAGGACGGATGGTCACTGATGCGCAGGTACGGCGGTTGAGGGAGAAGCGGATGACTGGCAACACGGTAGCGGCGGCCGCTGCGGCGGCTGGCATGTCTGAGCGGACGGCACGGCAGTGGCAGGAGGGGCCCTTGCCATCGACCACGACGACGCCACGGACGTGGCGGACGCGTGAGGATCCATTCCAGAAGATCTGGGCGGCGGACATCGTGCCGCGGCTGGACGCGGATCACGCCGGACGGCTGCAGGCGCTGACCCTGTTCGAATGGGTATGTGTGCGCTATCCGGGGCAGTTTCAGCCGGGGCAGCTGCGGACGTTGCAGCGGCGGGTCCGTGATTGGCGCGCCCTGCATGGCCCGGACGTTGAAGCGTATTTCGAGCAGACGGCCATTCCGGGACGTGAGGCCGCCGTCGACTTTACCGATGCGACGGCGCTCGGCGTCACGATCCAGGGGGAGCCTTTTGCGCATCTGTGGTTTGAGTGGGTCCTGAGCTTTAGCGGCTGGACCTACGTGGCGCTCGCTGCGAGCGAGACGTTTGAAGCCTTGGTCGCTGGCGTGCAAGGAGCGGTGTGGACGCTGGGGGCCGTCCCGAGCGTGCTGCGTCACGACAATTTGTCCGCCGCGACGCACGAGCTGAAGCGGAGTGGCGGCCGGCAGCTCACGGTCCGGTTCAAGGGCGTGCTCGATCATTACGGCCTGCAGTCGTCGCGCATTCAGCCGACGCAGGCGCACGAAAACGGCGTCGTCGAGCAGGCCCATTACCGCACCAAGAGTGCGATCGAGCAGGCGCTGCTGCTACGCGGCCATGCCGATTTTCCCGACGAGGCGACCTACGAAGCGTTCGGCCGCGAGGTGATCGAGCGGAAGCGGAATGCGCCGTCACGGCTCCGACTCGCTGAGGAACGCCCGCATTTGCACCCGCTGCCGGCCGCGCCCGTGCCGAATTACACACGCTTCACCTGTGTGGTGCGCCGCTGGAGCACGATTCGCGTCGGCGGTCGGACCTATTCGGTGCCGTCGCGGCTGCTGGGCCACACTGTGGACGCGCATCAGCATCCCGCGCACGTCGACGTGTTCTATCGCGGCCAGCGTATCGAGACCATGCCGCGGTTACGGGGCGAGGCCGACCATCGGATCGACTACCGCCACATCATCGGCGCGCTGGTCCGCAAGCCGGGGGCGTTTGCCCGGTATCGGTACCGCGAGGAGCTCTTCCCCTCGCTCGTGTTTCGTCAAGCCTATGACACCCTGGTGGTCACGCATGGGGACCGGGCGGATGTGGAATACGTCCGCCTCCTCCATCTGGCGGCCATGACCAGTGAGCGCCACGTGGCGACGGTGCTGAGCGCGTTCCTGGCGGACCGCTGTCCGTTCGACTACGCGCGCGTGCAGGCCTTGGTCACGCCGATCGCGCCGACGGTCCCCCTGCTCCGGATTCCGGTTCCGGATCTGGCGCAGTACGATGCGCTCTTGATCGGAGGTGGCCGATGAACACGCCCACGGTGCCGCCGCCGACGGAGCACCTCACGACGCTCCTCACGACGTTCGGCCTCACGGCCGCCGCGCGCGAAATGGTGCCGCGGTTGACCCAGGCGGAGCGTCAGGACATCGTCCCGCTGCTCGTGGAGGTCTTTGACGTCGAAGCAGAGGAACGCCGGCAGCGACGCATTGCGCGGCTGCGCCAGGCCGCGCGGCTCCCGCCCGGGAAAACGTTTGACACCCTCGATGAGAGCCGGCTCCCGCTCTCCGTCGTGCAACACCTCCAGCACCTCGTGAGTGGGGCGTTTCTCGAGACGGCGACGAATGTGCTGGCCTTCGGCCTGCCCGGCGTCGGCAAAAGCCATGCGCTCTGTGCGGTCGGGCACGCGTTGGTCGAGACCGGCCGCCGGGTGCTCTTCATGGCGGCCTATGCGCTCGTCCAGGAGCTCCTCAGTGCGAAACGCGAGCTCGAGCTGCCCCGGGCGCTGCGCAAGCTCGATCTGTTCGAAGTCATCCTGCTGGACGATCTGGGGTATGTGCAACAGAGTGCCGAAGAAGCCGAAGTGCTCTTCACCTTAATGGCCGAGCGCTACGAGCGCCGCTCGGTGATGATCACGAGCAATCTGGTGTTCAGTGAGTGGGATCGGATTTTCAAGGACAAGATGGCCACGGCGGCCGCGATTGATCGCCTGGTGCATCACGCGGTGATTCTCGAATTCGACGGGCCGAGCTATCGCACGGATCGGTCGCGACCGGCCCGTCCGTCGCCCACACCAGACCCATCGGGACGTCGCCGGCCACCGGGCCCGTTGGTCACACGGCGGCGCCACTGAGATGGCCATGACGAAGAACAGGCAGAACGCCTCTCCGCCGCGACCGCATAGGAGGCCGCAGGAACGACGATCGTCGAGCCGGCAAGGGTACCGCATCCCCCGAATTCGGGCGCGAGCCTCACGTGCGACGACGAAAACGGCGATGGAAATGACGTCCCTATGGAAACCCAAAAGCGGTTTCCACAGCGACTTGGAAATCTCGCCAAGAACGCGAGATTCCCACATTTCCACAGCCGACAATTTCTTTCACTGAAGAAGAGAAAAGGAAGAAGAAGAGAGAAGCGCAGAGAAGAAGAAACGGTAGCGACCCGTTCTCAGATCAACCGATCGAGGTTGTCGCGTCCTCGGTCACATTCGGAACCGGCAAGAATAGTTGTCGCGAACCGGCAAAAGTAGTTGACGTTGATCATCCGTTCACGAAGGGCATATGCAGATCGACCAGGATCGCGTCAGGAGGCATGTCTTCCGCCTGCTGCAGGCCCACGAGCGGAGACGTGGCAATTCGCACGTCGTAGCCCTCGAGTTTCAAGGCCATCGCGAACGTCTGGATCA
>DASZZO010000041.1:0-7391 GCA_035544915.1 Gemmatimonadaceae bacterium
GGTCTTGGTGGCCACTTCCTTCACCATCTGCGCGCCCATGTTCTCGACGGGATCCGACAGCTCGATCTCCTTGGCGACGGTCACGCCGTCCTTGGTGATGGTCGGGGCGCCGAACTTCTTGTCGATCACGACATTCCGGCCACGGGGACCGAGTGTGACCTTCACCGCTTCGGCGAGCTGGTCGACGCCGCGCTTCAGGGCCGCGCGGGCGTCAACGTTGAAATGCAGTTCCTTGGCTGCCATTGCACGATTCCTTCACGAAGAGTGAGTTGGTTAGTTGATGACCGCGAGGATGTCGGACTCGCGCAGGATGAGGACCGGTTCGTTGTCGATGGTGACTTCGGTTCCGCTGTATTTGCCGTACAGGATCTTGTCACCGACCTTGACTTCGAGGGGCACGCGCTTGCCCTCGTCGTAGCGGCCGGGACCGACGGCCAGTACTTCGCCCTGCTGCGGCTTTTCCTTGGCGGTGTCAGGTATGTAGAGGCCACCGCGCATCTGCTCGGTCTCCTCCATGGGCCTGATCACAACTCGGTCGGCCAATGGCGCGACCTTCGACGCGGAAGCGGTTTTCGCTGCCATGGTGAGTGCTCCTGCTGCTATGGGTTCGAGAAAGATCGTCTCAGGTGACTGAGCGTCTGTTAGCACTCGCCAACGGGGAGTGCTAACCAGCGATGAAGGTATCGCTGGCGCGGGCGTCAGTCAAGGACAACGTATCTTCGCAACAGAATGTCGGAAATCACCGAGCCGCAAAGGGTTACGTGGCTACCCCTTGAGCAAGTCGTACGCCATTGCGGTACCGATGAGTGTCAGGTCGGGTTCCACTCTGTCGAACTCTTTGCACAGCAGCTCGAACGTGCTCGCAAGCCCCCCGGTCGCGATCACCATCGGCGTTTTCTTGCGAGGCCACGCTTCCTTTATGCGACGCACGAGCCCGTCGATGGATTCCGCCGCGCCGAATACGACACCTGCCCGAATGCATTCCTCGGTCCGCCGGCCAATCACGCGTTCAGGCGCGACGATCTCGGTGGCCGGCAGCTTCGATGTCTTGCGAAACAGCGACTCGGCCGACATCAGCACGCCGGGGGCTATGACGCCGCCGAGAAACACTCCTTCAGCCGTAATGCAATCGAAGGTCGTGGCCGTGCCGATATCCACGACGACACAGTCTTTCTGGTAGGTGCGGCTGGCGGCAAGCGTATTAATGATGCGATCCGCGCCGACCGTCAGCGGCTCCTCCACGTCGAGTGTGATCGGAAGCTTCGAACGCGCATCCACGATAATGGGCGCTTCGCCCGTCAGACGCTCGCACGCCTCGGCCAGTGGCGCTGTGACGTTCGGTACGACGGACCCGATGGCGCTGCCCTTCATCGACGCGCGTTTGACGCCGGCCGCGTCGAGCAGCGCCCGAAGCAGGAGGAACACTTCGTCCGGCGTGCGGCTCCCGTCGGTCGTGACTCGCCACCGCTGGGTGACCGTCAGGCCTTTGCACAGGCCAATGGTCGTCTCGGAGTTGCCGACATCGAATGCAAGAATCACCGTGCCGCTCCGGCGAAGGCGAGGGAGCCGCCACGAACATGCGTGGTGCCGCCCGCGGACATGATGATGAGGGCGCCGTCCTGTGTAATGCCCTGGGCCACGCCCGCTGCGGGCGCCGTGCATTCGCGGCCGCGCGCGAAGTCACGCCGGTCGAACTCCTCGAGTTCCAACGGACTCAGCGGACCGCGCAGCGCCGTCGCAGACCGCAACGCCGGCACCAGCACTTCGAGCAGCTGCACGCGACTGATCCCCGGCGACAGACCCGCAGCGCCGCGCAGGTCGCCCGGGGGGTCGATGTTCACGCCAACACCAATAGCCACCCACTCGGGACGCTGCTCGCGCCAGCGCGCCTCGATGAGAATGCCACCGAGTTTCTGCTCTCCGACGTACAAATCGTTGGGCCACTTCACGCGAACCGCACCACCCGCAAACGGCTCCAGCGGCCTCGCGAGGGCGAGGCCGACCCTGAGGGAAAGGACATCGAGGCCCGACGCGCTCTCTGGACGCTCGAGCAGCGTGATCCACAGTCCGTGCCCGGCTTGCGAGCTCCAACGATTGCCACCACGCCCGCGCCCGGCGGTCTGCTCGTTGGCGATGACCAGCGTGCCGGCATCAGCACCCTCCGACGCGAGCGTGTGCGCCACGTCCATGGTAGAGCTGACCTGCGCCTGCACGACGACGCGCCGCAGGCCCAGCCGTGCAGCGACTGCGGTTGCATCCAGCCCGTCCATCGGTACCGAAGTCATCCGGCGCGCGACCAGGCAAGCGCAAGGACCGCCGCGCCAAGCGCGAACCGGTAGAGTGCGAACACCGCGAAACCACGACTCTGCACGAAACGGAGCAGGACCGTGATTGCCAGCAGGCTGCTCAGGGCCGCTGTCACCACGCCTACCAGCAGTGACGCGGAAACGCCGCTCTCCGCAAGCGCCCTGGGGAGCTTGAGCACGGCGGCGGCGGCAATGATCGGCGTTGACATCAGGAAGCTGAAGACGGCGGCACTGGGGCGGTCGAATCCCAGGGCGCGCGCCGCGGTCATCGTTGCGCCCGAACGCGACACGCCCGGAATGAGCGCTAACGCCTGCGCGATTCCAATGAAGAGCGCATCATGCCAGCGCATGGAAGGGAGGGTGCGCACCCGTTTGACGCTTGCGTCGACGACCCAGAGCACCGCTCCCATGACAATCAGCGCGGCCGCGGTGAGCACCGGCGCTCGAAAGACCGTCGCCGCCTTCTTCTCCAGGAGCAGACCGGCCACCGCTCCGGGAATCGTGGCGATGACGAGGAAGACCAGGCGCCGCTGTTGCTCGCCCTCCACACGCCAAGTGGAGCCGATGGCCAGCGCTGCACGGGCCAGCCCAATCCATTCGACACGAAAATACCAGAGCAAAGCCAGCAGCGAGCCCACGTGCAACGCGACGTCGAATGCGAGTCCGGGTTCCGGCCATCCCAATACCCACGGTGCCAGCGAGAGGTGCGCCGAACTGGAAATGGGCAGGAATTCCGCGAGTCCCTGAAGCATGCCCATCACGAAGGACTGGAACAGCGTGAGATCGTTCAACTCAGGCGCCCTCGTAGGTAGAGGTTTTCGTATTTGCCGACGATCTGTTCGAGCGAGAACCGGGCCCGCGCGTCAGCGGCGGCGGCGGCGCTCATCGCCGACCAGCGCGCCACGTCGCCAAGGATCGCCGTCGCCGCTGCCGCCATCGCCTCCACGTCGCCAACCGGCAGCAGGAGTCCGGTCTCGCCGTCCTTTATCACTTCGACAATGCCACCAGCGTCATAGGCGAGCGCTGGCACACCGCAGGCAAGCGCTTCCAGTGCGCTCAGGCCGAATGACTCCCGGTCGGACGGAAGGAGGAACAAGTCCGCCGAGGCCAGCAGCGGTGCCACCGCGTCAATTCGGCCGAGGAAAAACACCTCCTTCTCGATGCCGAGCGCTCGCGCTTCCTCTTCGGCGGAGAGGCGGTCGGGCCCATCGCCAACCATCACGAGCACGGCGGGCATCTCCCGCCGGACACGATGAAACACCCGTACGACGTCCAGTACGCGTTTCACGGGGCGAAAGTTGGAGATGTGCATGAGGATCTTCTTTTCACTTCCCAGCTGGCGGCGGAGCTCGGGCTCGTAGCGTGTCCGGTCGTAGACCGTGGGATCGACGAAGTTCGGGATCACCTCGACGTCGCACCCGGAACAGCCGAAGGCGCGCACCGTCTCGCGCCTGAGGAACTCCGACACGGCGGTGATGCGGTCCGACTTTTCGATCGAGAATTTCGTGATGGCGTGAAATGAATGATCCTGCCCCACGATCGTGATGTCGGTCCCGTGCAGCGTGGTGATCACGGTGATGTCGCGCTGTTCTTCGCGCAGCATCTCCTTGGCGATCCATGCGCTCGTGGCATGGGGAATCGCGTAGTGCACGTGCAGCAGGTCGAGTCCCTCGTTAATGACGACCTCGTGCATACGGACCGCGAGGGCGAGGTCGTACGGCGGGTACTGGAACAGGGGGTAGCGGCCGACATCCACCTCGTGCAGGAACACGCGCGGGAGGAACACGGGCAGGCGGAACGGCTGGGCGTACGTGATGAAGTGCACCTCGTGGCCGCGCGAAGCGAGCGCGATCCCGAGTTCGGTGGCGACCGCGCCTGAGCCGCCATACGTCGGATAGCACGTGATGCCGATCTTCACGCCGTGTCTCCTGAGCTCCACCAGTCCTCGACGAGCGCCTCGCACTCCGGATCCTGCGGGTTCACTGTCGTGACCCGCTCGCCGGCGTCCCTGAGCTGATGCCGAAACCAGGTACGCTGTCGCTTGGCGTACTGCCTCGTGGCGGTAATTATAGCCTCACGCGCAGAGCGGTCATCGAGTTCCCCGTGGGCCAGTGCTCGGACGGCGCGGTAGCCGCAGGCCTGCCACGCCGGTGCGTCGTGACGAACCCACGTCTCGAGGGCGCGCACCTCCTCTGTCCAGCCCGATTCGAGCATGCCGTCCAGCCGCGATGCGATCCGGCTCCCCAGCTCCCCGAGCGGGTCAACCACGAGCCAGCGCGCACGAAACGCGCGAGGTCGTGCGGCCGTGCGCTGGAGGTCGCTCAGGCGCACCCCGGTCAGGAGGGCGACCTCCGCGGCGCGCACCAGCTGCGCGCGCCCAAGCTGCGCGCACGGGGAGTCAAGCGTGCGAACCCAGCGCCTGAGCTCCTCGGCGGGAAGCGCGCCGAGCGCGAGGTCGAGTTCGGCACGACGGACGGGATCGAGCGGAGGCGCGACAAAGAGTGGCGCGACGAGGGCGCGCAAGTAAAACCCCGTGCCCCCCACGACCAGAGTCCGGCCCACGCCGGCTGCTGCAATGCATTGGCGCGCATCGTCCGCCCACCGCGCGGCCGACCACCGGTCGGCTGGATCGGCGACGTCGACGCCATGGTGCGGCACCCGCGCGCGATCCACGGTGCCCGGTTTCGCCGTGCCGATATCGAATCCGCGATAAATCTGACGCGAGTCGGCATTGACGATCTCCAGTTCATGCCGTGTGGCGAGGCGCATGGCCACAGCTGACTTCCCGGCGGCGGTGGGGCCGCAGATGATGCGCAGCTCAGCGCCGGCCGAAGCGTCGCTCAAGCTCGTCCCAGCTGACCTGCACGATGGTGCTCCGGCCGTGCACGTCGTGCGCCGGGAGAGTTGTGCGGGCCAGCGAGAGATACAGCGCGCGCATCTCCGCCGGCGAGAGCAGGTCGCCGGCCTTGATCGCGGCCTTGCAGGCCACCGTGGCCGCGAGCCGCTCGTGACGCGCAAGCCCGCTGCCGAATCGGTCGCCCGCGAGCGTGGCAAGCGTGTCGCGCAGGCAGCGTGCCGCGTCGAAGCGACGATGGGGGAGGGGCGCGCCGTGGACGAGCAGCGTGTGTCCGCCGAATCCCTCGATTTCGAACCCCAGTTGATTGAAGATCTCGCGATCCTGCTCGAACGCCTCCGCCTCAGCCGGGGCGACGTGCAGTGTGAGGGGGAACAGGAGCCGTTGCGACGCCGCATGGCCCCGCGCCATCTCCTGCATGAAGGCCTCGAAGAGCACACGCTCGTGGGCGGAGTGCTGGTCGATGAGGATCAGTGCGTCATCACGCTCGAACTGCACCCAGGTGCGGCGAAGCTGGGAAAGGAACGGGACCTCGACGTCCGGTCCGGGGATGGCGCCGTGCGCGTTCGATGATGAGGCGGTCTCCTCCCCGCCGTCCTCGGCGTGCTCGAAGAGAGGCGATACCGGGTGCGGGGCCCGAAGAACCTCCACATCCATATCCGTCGCCACACCGCCGGCGGCGGGTGCGGCGAAGATCCTGTGCGCGATGCCGAACGCTGCCGCGCTGTCCTCGGTGCCCAGCGCGTGGCGCACCGCACGTTCGACCGCTCGCTCCGTATTCCATCGGTCGCGAAAGCGCACTTCGGCTTTGGCGGGGTGCACGTTGACATCAAGATCCGAAGCGGGGACCGTCAGTTCGAGCAGCAGCGTGGGACGGAGTCCGGCGGGCAGCGTGGAGCGATACGCGGCCTCGGCGGCGCGTACCATTCCGGTATCGCGGACCGCCCGACCGTTCACTTCGAGGAATACGCGGCGGCTCGACAGCCCGACATCGGCGGGCCGCTGCACGAGGCCGCACACGCGCACGGGCCCGCATACGTCGTCCACAGCAACGAGCGAGTTTGCTGCGTCCACACCCCACAGCGCCGCCACGCGTTCCCGAAGCGAGGGCGCCGATGGGAGCGCCATCGCCTCGCGCCCGTCGTGCGTGACGACGAGACGCACGTCCGCCCGCGCGAGCGCCATCGTCGTGAGGACCTCGGCGATGGCCCGCCACTCGCTGCGAGCGCCCCGCAGAAACCGTTGCCGGGCGGGCGTATTGAAGAACAGCGCTTCGACCGTGACCGACGTTCCGCGCCGGCGCGTGACATCGCTGATCCCAGCGAGCAAGCCACCAAGCACGCGGACGCGCGTGCCCGCCCCATCTGCAGTGGCGGTTTCGATTTCGAGCCGGGACACGGAGCCGATGGAAGGCAGCGCTTCGCCGCGGAATCCGAAACTCGCCACACCAACGAGGTCCGATGCCATGCGGATCTTCGACGTAGCGTGCCGTTCGATGGCGATCACCGCGTCGTCGCGGTCCATGCCGCTCCCGTCATCGCTCACTCGAATCGAGGCGCGTCCACCCTCGGTCACGGCAATCTCAATGGCCGTCGCGCCGGCGTCGAACGCGTTCTCCACGAGCTCCTTCACCACGGACGCAGGCCGCTCGACCACTTCGCCTGCCGCGATCTGGTCCGCCACCGCCGCCGGCAGAATTGCGATGTTGCGTTCGCTTGTCACCAGCCAAATCTCCCCGATCGTGCAATCCGGGTCAATCGTTCCCGAGCGCGGCCACCCGTTCGGTTGCAATCCATCCACTCCGTCCGCCGTCGAGCTGAATGTGCGTCCACACGCCTTGTCGCTGCACGACACGCGCCACTTCCCCAACGAGCGGGACGGCACCGCCTTCGGCGCCAAGCGCTGGTAGCGCGCGGAGTGCGGACGGGTCGATTACCACGGCGAGACCGCGGCCCTCCAGACGATTCTCGAACATGCGCGCAGCGAGCCCAATGGATCCGCCGATCAGGAGGGTGGCGGCAGCAAGCGGGAACGCAGGCCGGCGGCGCCAGCATTGTCGCGCGACGAGCGCCCAGCCCGCGAGCCAGAGCAGGATGGCGACCAGGGAGGGGAGACGCGCGGGGAGGGCGAGGATACGCGCTGGCCCGACATCCTGTGGCGCGCGCACCTGCGCGAGACGCGGACGCAGTTCTGGTGACGTCGGGTCGAGGCGCAGGGCGCGCTGCCAGCCG
>DASZZO010000042.1:0-2079 GCA_035544915.1 Gemmatimonadaceae bacterium
GGAGGAATCCACTGGAACGACGAATCAGGCTATCTCTCAATCACAACAAAGTGGCGAAGTAGTGCTAGAGCGCATCTCATAAACTAGGCTCGGGGCGCGACTTGGGTTTTCTACGGCGGAACCACGGATTTACGCGGATCAGGACCGGATGACAACGGCATGCACAGGAAGGATCCTGTCGGCTACCTTGCCTTCGACGATCACCTTTCCGTCGACGACCAGGCCGGCCCGGTGGTCCCCGACAACGGCACCCCTGAAGGTTCAGTTCCGTGCACCAGTGCCAGCCCGGCGCGAGCAGTTCTCCCAGATATTCTCCGTGGCTACCCGGCAGTTGATCCGCGAATATCCGTGGTTCCGCAGTAAAACCCAGCATCCCTCCATTGCAGGGGCGTGCGATTCCCTGCATTTGTGAGATAGGTTCTAGCACTACTTCGCCAGATTTCTTACGGTCGCGGATGATATAGGACCCGCGCGCCGCAGGCGGGGCAGCGGTGGTGGACCGGCGCGCTCAGGGCGGCGAGGAGCGCGCGACGGATTGCGGGGAGCGTCGGCTGGGGTGGTGGCCCCGCGACCGCCGTTTTTTTTCCCGCACATCGTGCGCAGGCGCTGATGCTGGAGGAAGGTGAAGGCCAGCATGGTGAACAGCGCGTGATGGTGGAGCCCGAGCCAACTTCGCCCTTCGAAGTGATCGAGCCCGAGTTCTTCCTTCAGTTGCTGATGGGCCTGCTCACACACCCACCTCGCCTTGATCGCCGCGGCGAGCGTGCGGAGCGGCGTGCCGGCGGGGTGATTCGTGAGGTAATATTTGCGCTCGCCGCTCGGGCGCCATTCGCCGACCAGCCACGCGAGGTCGCCCGGCAGGTGCTGACCCTTTGACGCGAGGATGCCATCGGCCACGCGCACGCGCACGGCAGCGAACTTCGCGCGCAGAGGCCCGCGCGTCCCCGTCCGCCAGCTCACCGACCGCCACCGCGCGGTCGCGAGCACCTTCTCAGCGCCGCGGCTGACGTGCGATGGCACCGCGTGCCGGCGGGGCCGCCCGCGGGTCGGCCGCGGCATCCGCAACTGCACCTGCGCCGGAAAGACTTTCTGGGTGCGCACAATGCCCACGGCCCACGGCAGGTCCCGCGCGGTGAGCGCCTGCCGAAAGGCGGCACTCGCGCCATAGCCCGCGTCCGCGAGCACCGTGCCGAACGTGACGCCGGCCGCGCGGATGCGATCCAGTTCCGCCAACGCGATCGTGCCTTTCGTGCGATAGGCGTGTGCCGCTGGCGGCACGCCGGCGCGCCGCAGTCGCGCGGGTGCCTGCGTCCATTCCTCGGGGAGAAAGAGGCGCAGCGCGACCGGCACCGGCACTTCGCCGCGGGCCAGGGTGAGCGACACCAAGGTCTGACAATTCGCCCGCTTCCCTGCCTGCCCGGAATACTGCCGCGTCACGCCGACCGAGTGCGTCCCTTGTTTCAGCAACGACGTGTCGTCGATGATCAGCACCGCGTCGGTGCCACCGATGAGGCGCTCGGCCTCGTGCGCCAAGGCGGTCTCGAGCGGCGCCGGATCCCACGCCGAGGTCGCGATGAAGTGGTGCAGCTGCTCGTGATCATCGGGCGCAAGGCGTGCCGCCATCGGCTGCACACTCTTCCGGTCCCCGGGCCCCAGCAGTCCTTCCATGTAAACAGGCGCCCACCGACGCCGACCCTTATGCCCGAGAGCCGCGAGGAACGGCGCCATCCACCGCGCCATCTCCTGCTCCCAGTCCATCCCCGTGTCGGACGGGACACGCCCCAGCGATCGACGCGCCGGCATCCACTCGCTCCAGGAGGAATCCACTGGAACGACGAATCAGGCTATCTCTCAATCACAACAAAGTGGCGAAGTAGTGCTAGAACCTATCTCACAAATGCAGGGAATCGCACGTCCCTGCATATGGAGGGATGCTGGGTTCTGCTGCGGAACCAAGAATATTCGCGGATCAGCTGCCGGATAGCCACGGAGAATGTCTGGGAGAACTGCTCGCGCCGGGCTGGCACTGGTGCACGGAACTGAACGTTCAGGGGTGCCGTTGTCGGGGACGACCGGGCC